>NZ_JBVUBB010000053.1:0-36181 GCF_055791185.1 Bradyrhizobium ingae | reverse complement strand
CCCCCCCCCCCCCCCCCCCCCCCCCCCCCCCCCCCCCCCCCCCCCCCCCCCTTACTAGTCGTCGGCAGCGTCAGATGTGTATAAGAGACAGGTCCTGCGTGGACGGACGCAAGTGAACCTGTTCTTCGAGGCGTCCACCCGCACCCAATCCTCGTTCGAGATCGCAGGCAAGCGCCTGGGCGCCGACGTCATGAACATGTCGGTTTCCTCCTCCTCCATGAAGAAGGGCGAGACGCTGATCGACACCGCGGTGACGCTGAATGCCATGCACCCGGACATCCTGGTGGTGCGGCATCACGCCTCCGGCGCGGTGGAACTTTTGGCCCGCAAGGTTGACGGTTCCGTGATCAATGCCGGCGACGGCGCGCATGAGCACCCGACGCAGGCGCTGCTGGACGCGCTGACCATCCGCCGCAACAAGGGCCGGATCGAGGGCCTCGTGATCGCGATCTGCGGCGACGTGCTGCATTCGCGCGTTGCCCGCTCCAACATCATCCTGCTCAACACGATGGGCGCCCGCGTCCGCGTCGTCGGGCCCTCCACGCTGCTGCCGCCCGGCATCGAGCGGATGGGCGTCGAAGTCGCGCGCGACATGCGCGAGGGCCTGGAAGGCGCCGACATCGTCATGATGCTGCGGCTCCAGCGCGAGCGCATGAACGGCTCCTTCGTGCCATCCACCAGCGAGTACTTCAACTATTTCGGCCTCGACCAGAAGAAGCTCGCCTACGCCAAACCCGATGCGTTGGTGATGCATCCCGGTCCCATGAACCGCGGCGTCGAGATCGACACAGCGGTCGCCGACGGCGCGCAATCCCTGATCCGCGAACAGGTGGAGATGGGCGTCGCCGTGCGCATGGCGGTGCTGGAAGCGCTCGCCCGTAACCTGCCGAACGCGTGATGCCAATGCTGACCGACCGCCGCCCGATCCTGCTCGCCAACGCCCGCGTCGTCGATCCCTCCAGGGATTTTGACGGTGTCGGTGACGTCCTGATCGCCGACGGCACCATTCGCGAGACACGCCGCGGCATCGGCGCGGCCGGCGTCCCCGAGGGCACCGACATCGTCAACTGCTCCGGCAAGATCGTGGCGCCGGGTCTCGTCGACATGCGCGCCTTCGCGGGCGAGCCCGGCTATGGCCATCGCGAGACCTTTGCGAGCGCGAGCCAGGCGGCAGCGACCGGCGGCATCACCACCGTCATCTGCCAGCCGGACACCCTGCCCGTCATCGACAATTCGGCGACCGTCGACTTCGTGATGCGCCGTGCACGCGACACGGCGATCGTCAACATCCAGCCCATGGCGGCGCTCACCAAGGGCATGCGCGGTGAGGAGATGACCGAGTTCGGCCTCCTGAAAGCAGCCGGGGCGGTTGCCTTCAGCGACGGCGACAAAAGCGTCACCAATGCGCAGGTGATGCGCCGCGCCCTCACCTATGCGCGCGATTTCGACGCGCTGATCGTGCACTACACCGAGGACCCCAACCTCGTCGGCGAAGGGGTGATGAACGAGGGCGAGTTCGCAACGAGACTCGGTCTGATGGGAATCCCCAAGGCAGCGGAAGCAGTGATCCTCGAACGCGACATGCGCCTCGTCGCGCTGACCGGCGGTCGCTATCACGCGGCCTCGCTGTCCTGCATCGAATCGCTCGATATCCTCAAGCGCGCCCGCGATACCGGTCTTGCCGTCAGCGCCTCCGTTTCGATCAACCACCTCGCGCTGAACGAGAACGACATCGGGCCGTACCGGACGTTCCTGAAGCTGTCGCCGCCGCTGCGCACCGAGGACGACCGCCGGGCCCTGGTTGCAGCCGTCGGCTCCGGCCTCGTCGACGTCATCATGTCCGACCACAATCCGCAGGACGTCGAAGGCAAGCGCCTGCCGTTTGCGGAAGCAGCTCCCGGCGCGGTGGGCCTCGAGACCATGCTGTCGGCGGGCCTGCGGCTCGTGCATAATGGCGAGATGGAACTGAAGACGCTGATCCGGGCGATGTCGACCCGGCCGGCCGAGCTGCTCGGCCTGCCCGGCGGCACCTTGCGCGCCGGCGCGCCGGCCGACGTCATCGTGATCGACGCCGACACGCCCTGGGTGCTCGATCCCGCCGACCTCAAATCGACCTGCAAGAATACGCCGTTCGACGAAGCCCGCTTCTCGGGACGGGTGGTGCGCACCATCGTCGGCGGGCGGACGGTGTTCGAGCATGTCTGACCATACGCAGAAAATAGATCGGGCACAGGGATACGGCGATGGGACTTGAAGCTTTCCTCCCCGTGGCCTTGGTCATCGGCTACCTCCTCGGCTCGATCCCCTTCGGCCTCATCCTGACGAAACTGGCCGGCACGCAGGATTTGCGCACGATCGGTTCTGGCAATATCGGCGCCACCAACGTGCTGCGCACCGGCCGCAAGGGGCTAGCGGCCGCAACGCTGCTGCTCGACGCGCTCAAGGGCACCGCGGCAGTGGTGATCGCGGGCTATCTCGCCGGCCCGAATGCGGCGATGATCGCCGGCTTCGGTGCCTTCCTCGGTCACCTGTTCCCGGTCTGGCTCAAGTTCAAGGGCGGCAAGGGCGTTGCAGTCTACATCGGCATCCTGCTCGGCCTGTTCTGGCCGGGCGCGCTGTTCTTCTGCCTGCTCTGGCTCGCGACCGCATTCACCAGCCGCTACTCCTCGCTTTCGGCGCTGGTCGCGGCTTTCGTGACGCCGATCTTCCTGTGGTGGTTCGGCCACCTCGCGCTCGCCTCGCTGTTCGCAGTGCTGACGCTGCTGCTGTTCTACATGCACCGCGAGAACATCAAGCGGTTGCAATCGGGCACCGAGAGTCGGATCGGCCAGAAGTCTTAAATCCGGAAAAAGTACGGATACCGCCGCACCTCTTCCGCATTATATGCCAATTCCTGTTCGCAACTTTCGGTCTGTTCCTGGCCGGAGTGGTCAACGGGTTCCAGGCCTGTCATCCTGACGGGTAGCAATGGCGTTACGCGGTAGCTCAGAATGAGCGAGAAGATTGTCGGCGCGCATGACGAGGATAGCTTGCAGGGGGCTGCGCGCACGCCCGCAAGCATGCTGCTCTCCGCCGCGGAGATCTGGTCCAGCGCGCCCTCTCCGTCACCTGTCGCCGAGATTGCACCTGCGCCGCCGCAGTCGCCCGCGCCTGCTCCCATTGCGCCAGTAGTTCCAACGATCGAACCTGTGACCGCCGTCGCCACGCTCGCGCCGAGCGTGACGCTCTCCGAGCGATGGCCCCCGCGAAGATTGTCCCTGGCGCTTCAGGGTGGCGGCACCTTTGCCGCATTCACCTGGGGCGTGCTGGAACGGCTGCTGGAAGAGCCGGGAATCGAGTTCGACACCATCAGCGGCGCCAGTGCCGGCGCCATCAATGCGCTGCTGGTCGCCTGCGGCCTTGCCGAGGGCGGCCGCGAAGGCGCGCGGGCGCGCCTCGAGCGGTTCTGGGTGCGGTTGATGCACGAAGCCTCGTTCCGCTCGCTGATGCTGGTCGGCGGCTTCTCACCGGCGGGAAGCTCCGTGGCATTCGGGCCGACGCTGCGCTCCGGCCAGTTCGACCCGTTCGATCTCGATCCACTGCGGCAGTCGCTGTCGCGCGACATCAACTTCGCGGCGCTACGCGGCAAGGCCAGCCCCAAGCTCCTGATCGCGGCGACGCGGATCCGCGACGGGTGGCAGCAGGTATTTTCAAACGACGCGATCACCGCCGACGTCGCGCTGGCCTCGACCTGTCCGCCGCTGGTGCATTGCGCCATCGAGATCGAGGGAGAGGCCTATTGGGACGGCGGCTATGGCGGCAATCCGCCGCTGGTGCGGCTGGTGCAGGAGTCGCGCGCATCCGACGTGCTGGTCGTCCAGGTGACGCCCTCGCGCGACAGCTATGTGCCGATCACGCTCGCCGCGATCGACCGCAGGCTCGACCAGATCGCGGCCAACGCCGCGCTTAACGCCGAGACCGCCGCGGTGGAATGGGCGCGTGCCGGCTCCGCACCCGCGCTGCGCCTGTTCCGGATTGCGGCGGAAGACGAGATCGAGGGGCTGGCGCAGCGTTCGTCGACCGATCTCGGCCGCGGCTTCATCCGCCTCTTGCACCGGAGCGGCCGCGCCGCAGCCGAGCGCTGGCTGCGGCAGGAGACGCGCAGCGAGCCGTCTGTTCAGCGCCCTCGCGCCGAGCCCGCGCTAGCTTGACGCCGCGAGCGCGTTCTCGAGGAAGCGCGCTGCGGCCAGCGCGCCCGCATCGTTGCCAAAGCGCGCGATCACCTGCACGCCGACCGGCAAGCCCTCGACCTTGAGCGTCGGCACATTGACGCAAGGATTGCCCATCAGCGTCCACAGCCGGTTGTAGCGGGGATCGCCGGTCGACGAGAGCCCCTTTGGGGCGGCACCGGGCGCCGAATAGGTCAGCAGCACATCGACGCCCTCAAAGACTTCGCCGAGCTCGCGCCGGCCACGGCGGCCGATCCGGCGCGCCTCGTCATATTGGCGCGGCGTGATCCCGACAGTCGCATCGAGGGTCGCGCGCAGCATCGGCGCGATCTCGTCGTGGCGCTCGGAAAACTCCCAGGCGAGCGCGCGATGCGCCTCAAAATCCTGGATCACGGGATGGATGCGCCAAGCCTCCTGCACCATCTCCGGCAGGTCGATGTCCTCGACGCTCGCGCCGGCGCGCGTCGCGGCCCTGATCGCCGCGCTGAGCCCCTGCTCGGCCGCGCCTTTGACGGGCCCGGCGAACGCCTGCCTTACCACGCCGATGCGCGGCGACGTTGCCGCAACGATGTCTGAGAATTCGAGCCGGCCGGTCATCCCGAACAATCCGCGCGCGACGTCCTCGACGCCGGCACCGAACAGCCCGACCGTGTCGAGCGCCCAGGAAAAGCACTTGACGCCCACCGTCGGCAGCAGACGGAACGACGGCTTGATCGCAGCAACCCCACAATAGGCCGCGGGCCGGATCACCGAGCCGCCGGTCTGCGTGCCCAGCGCCAGCGGAATCATGCCGGCGGCGACAGCAGCCGCTGAGCCTGCGGAGGATCCCCCCGGCGTATGGCCGGGGTTGTGCGGATTGAGCGTGACGGTCGGATCGCGCGAGGCAAAGGCCGTCGTCGTGGTCTTGCCGATGATGGTCGCGCCCGCGCGCCTCAGCATCATCACGACGGGCGCATCGCTGCGCGGCTGCCAGCCGCGATAGATCGACGAGCCCATCTCGGTCGGGAAATCCGCGGTGTCGATGATATCCTTGATGCCGACCGCGATGCCGCGCAGCGGACCCGAGGCTCCTGCCTTCCCTTGTGTCTTCGCTTGTGACGTTCCTTGCGCCTTCGCCGACTTGGCGTGGCAGACGAAGGCCCGGATCTCTTTCTCCCGCGCCTCGATCGCCTCCAGCGACTGCGCGATCGCCGCATCCGGTGAAAGCTCGCCCGTCTCGATGCGGCGCTGGAGGTCGGCGAGTGAGATCATGGCAAAATCCTTCTTGTTGGAAGCGCTTTTAGCATCGGAGCGAGGCTGCGCAAGCGCGCCCCCTGTTGCTCACGCGCCCAGGTTGTTCCATGCTGCGCGCGCAAGGAGACACCGTGGACGCCATCACCACCACAACAGCCCTCACCGACGCCGACCGGATCGACCGCTTGCGGCTGATCCGCTCGGACAATGTCGGCCCGCGCACCTTCCGCTCGCTGGTCGATCATTTCGGCAGCGCGCGCGCTGCGCTGGAGCGCCTGCCGGATCTCGCGCGTCGTGGCGGCGCGGCGCGATCAGGACGCATCTGTTCCGCTGACGAAGCGAAGGCCGAGCTCGCGGCAAGCCGAAAGTTCGGCATCAACTGGCTCGCGCCCGGCGAGGATGGCTATCCCTCGCGGCTGGCAACGATCGACGATGCGCCGCCGCTGCTCGCCGTGCGCGGCGATGCCTCGACATTGATGCGGCCGATGATCGCGATCGTCGGCTCGCGCAATGCCTCAGGCGCCGGGCTGAAATTTGCCGGCCAGCTCGCGCGCGAGCTTGGCGAAGCCGGCTTCGTGATCATCTCAGGGCTGGCACGCGGCGTCGACCAGGCCGCGCACCGCACGAGCATCGCCGGCGGCACGGTCGCCGTGCTCGCCGGCGGCCATGACCGCATCTATCCGCCCGAGCATGTGGACCTGCTCGCCGCGATCCTCGACCAAAGCGGCACTGCCATCTCCGAGATGCCGCTCGGCCACGAGCCGCGCGCCCGCGATTTTCCCCGCCGCAACCGCCTGATCTCGGGCGCCTCGCTCGGCGTGGTCGTGGTCGAGGCCGCGCAACGTTCGGGCTCACTGATCACCGCGCGCATGGCCGCCGAACAGGGCCGCGAAGTCTTTGCCGTGCCGGGCTCGCCGCTCGATCCGCGCGCCGCCGGCACCAATCATCTGATCAAGCAGGGCGCAACGCTCGTCACGGAGGCCGCCGACATCGTCAATGCGGTGCAGCCGATCATGGAACGCCCGATCATGCATCGGGCCGGTGAGCCCGACAGCGAACCCTTTGAGAGCGATCCGCAAGGACATGACCGAGACCAGATAGCCGGCCTGCTCGGCCCTGTGCCGATCTCGATCGACGATCTCGTGCGGATGTCCGGCGCCTCGCCTGCGATCGTCCGCACCGTGCTGCTGGAACTCGAGCTCGCCGGACGCCTGGAGCGCCACGGCGGCGGCCTGGTCTCGCTGCTCTGAGGGGCACGATCAAAAAGGTCGAAAACAATCCCATGCAAAGTAGAAAACCCGCCACAGGCGGGCGTCGCAGCTCGCCGAGGTGGACCGGGCTAGACCGTTCCAACTAAACGTAATTCAGCCCAACAGCTCACATCAGCCGTCGTTGCGCTTGTCGAAGCGCGCCCGCGCCGCCTCGATCTCGGTTTGGTGCGCCTTCGCCCACATCCCGAGAGCCTCGACCGGGCGAGCCAGCCCGCGGCCCAGTTCAGTCAGCTCGTAATCGACGCGCGGCGGAATGGTCGGGAAGATCGTGCGCGTGACGAGCCCGTCTCGCTCCAGCCCACGCAGCGTCAAAGTCAGCATCCGCTGCGAGATGCCGTTGATCATGCGCTTGAGTTCATTGAAACGCTTCGGCCCGTCGCCGAGCATCATGATCACGAACACGCTCCATTTGTCGCCGACCCGGGCGAGGATGGAGGCAACGCCGCGGCAATCGGAATGGTCGGGATGCGGCACCGGCAAGGTGGGCAAATGGCTGTTTGTCGGTATCAAAAATGTGCCCTCGGCTCAAAAATGTGCGTTCTTGCGGGGATTTCGGTAGTCACTCATGTAGTGCGGGTTACAAATCTATACCATGGGTGATCCAAATGAAACTCCTCCACATCGACTCCAGCGTGCTCGGCCCGCACTCCGTCAGCCGGCAGGTTTCGGCGGCCGTCGTCGACCGCCTGCGCCAGGCCACGCCCTCCCTCGACGTCGTCTATCGTGATTTGACCCAAGTGCCGCTCGCGCACCTCTCCGGATCGCATCTCGCCGCCGCACAAGGCGCCCCGGCGCCGGCCGAACTCGAGCCGGACCTCACCGCCAGCAAAACCGCGCTGGATGAATTCCTCAGCTCGGACATCGTCGTGATCGGCGCGCCCATGTACAATTTCACCATCCCGAGCCAGCTCAAGGCCTGGATCGACCGCATCATCGTGGCGGGAAAGACCTTCAAATACGGAGCCACCGGCCCTGAAGGGCTCGCCGGCGGCAAGCGCGTGATCGTGGCGATCTCTCGCGGCGGTTATTACGGTGCTGACACCCCGCTCGCCGCTCTGGAGCACCTCGAGACCTATCTGCGCAGCGTGTTCGGCTTCATCGGGATCAGCCCGGAGTTCATCATCGCCGATGGCATCCAGGTCGGACCGGACCACCGCGAGAAGGCCATCGCGGGCGCGCTTAAGGCCGCGACCAGCCTGCGCGCGGCCTAGGCTTCACCAAACCCATCTGTCGCCGCCACATGCGGGCGGCGGCAGTTGCGTCAGCGCGCCGCTCGCAAAGCTAGAACCACATCCCCTGAATGCCGAAGATGACGGCGACGAGCGAGACGAGCAGCCCAATGCACGAGAACAAGGCGACAGCAACGAGCTCGTGGGTGTCGGACTTCTTCGCGGGTATGGCGGAACGTTCGGTGTAAATACGCGGTGCTGAAATCGATGAAAGAATACGCGCTGCTTTCGGCATAACGGGCTCCCTTAAATGGGTCTTATGACCCCTGCCCGTAGAGCTGTCTGTGCAACGCACGCCAAGGTTCAACGCATCACGCATAGTTTTGGAAATACGCTTCAAGGATGAGGGAACCGGCCCGCACGATCGCGCAAGGCCGGTTCAATTTTCACTTCATTCGATCAACCGCGAAAGATCGGCGCACCCGCAGGCGAGCCGGTCGCGCCGCCGTCGACGAAGATCTCCGCACTCTGGACATGCGCAGAATCATCGGAGGCGAGGAACAGCACCGTCTTCGCAATGTGATCTGCTTCACCAATTCGGCCGAGCGGCGTTGTCTTGGCGATGCGATTTTCCAGCGCGGCAAATGCCTCGTCGGTCGGCGCGGCGCCCTTCCAGATCGGCGTGCGGGCCGCGCCCGGCGCCACCACGTTGACGCGGATGTTGCGCGGAGACAGTTCGGACGCCATCACGCGCGCCATCGCGCGCACGCCGGCCTTGCTCGCGGCATAGGCTGAATAGCCGGGATTGCCGAGCACCGAGATCACCGAGCCGTTGAGGATGATGGAGGCGCCGTCATTGAGATGCGGCAGCGCGGCCTGCACGGTGAAAAACACCGAGGTGATGTTGGTGCGGATCACCTGCTCGAAGGCGGACAGCGAGGTGCCGCCGAGCGGCGTGTTGCCGGGAATGCCGGCATTGGCAAAGACGATGTCGAGCTTGCCGAATTTTTCGACCGCGCGCGCGATTGCCTTCTCGGTGGCGGCGACGTCGTTGATGTCGGCCTCGACCGCGAGACCGCTGGGGCCGAGTTCCTTCGCGGCAGCTTCCAATGTTTCCCTGTTGCGTCCCGTGATGGTGACCCTGGCGCCCTCCGCCACGAACAGCTTTGCCGTCGCAAGGCCAATGCCGCTATTGCCGCCGGTGATGAATGCCGTCTTGCCCTTCAGTCTCACGCTCGCCTCCGCTGGTTGCATAATGAAACTGGATTGCCATCTAGGGCGTCTGGTTTTATAATGCAACCACACAAGCGCGTGATCGGCGCAAGAGCGGGCGAGCAAACGGAAACGGCACGATGGTGAAACGAACGAGCTTCGAGGGAGACTCCTGCCCGATCGCGCGATCGCTGGAGGCGATCGGCGACTGGTGGTCGCTGCTCATCATCCGCGAGGCGCTGTTCGGTGTGCGCCGCTTCGGCGAGTTCCAGGGAAAGCTCGGCATGGCCAAGAACATCCTCGCCACGAGGCTGCGCGCCCTCGTCGACCACGGCATCCTGAAGATCGCTCCCGCCTCCGACGGCAGCGCCTATTCTGAATATGTGCTCACGGCGAAGGGCCGCGGCGTCTTTCCAGTGCTGGTCGCGCTCCGGCAATGGAGCGAGGAGTTCGACGACCGCCCGGAGGAGATCGCGACCATTCTGGTCGATCGCGACAAGGGACGGCCGGTGAGGAAGCTCGAGCTGCGCGCGGAGGATGGAAAGCTGTTGAGTGTAAACGACACCACGCTGAAGCCGCGGCCGCGGCGAAGCCGGAGCGCGGGTTAGCAGATGGCAGCCTTTCGTGCGGCGGAGCGAAAACGCTCCGCTTGATCAGGGCATGCCCGGCTTTGCTCCAAAGCCGACCTTCCCGCTCGCCACGGCGCGACCAGCAATCGGTCCATTGCTGTCTTGCCACGCTGGCTCAACTTGCTCGTAGCGCTTTCCAGATCACCAGGACATGCGACGCAGCAACCGTGATGGAAAAGAGGAGCAACCCAATCTCGACGCCATGCACCTTGGACGGAACATAGGTCGACAGCACCCAAATGAGCAATCTAACCGCAAGGGCAAAAGCCACCATGCCCCACAGCCCGAGCGCCTTGGATGCGCGCCATGTCGTTTGGCCGTCGAAGCCCCACTGCATCGCTATCTGATCGCCGCTGATGCGCGGCCCGAAGTAGAGATTGCACCCGACGAGAAAGACGACAACGGGCCAAAATATGAGGTCGGCACTCAACATAAGCGTACTCTGTGTTGGCCGGCGGCTGCCAACGCTAACCATACCCACAACCACCTCTTGATTGGAAAGGTCCTGAAACCCATAGTTGCGACTTTCAGTATGGAATCGTTTGATGGTCCGCTTACCCATAGTCGCGGTCATCTCGCCCGATGGGAAAAGGTCATACTGGGTTGCAGCGGTCGAACCGGCGAAGGCGACCGACGCGGTGCTGCGCGTCATCGGCGATGGGCATGTTACCAGGCTCTTGCGGCACAGCCTCCGCGTAAAACCAGACGCACTGCAACCAGGGGAAGTCCGGCAGCTCAGGCTCTGACCGGTCAGTACCCATTAAGAGCGTTCATCTCCCTCAAAAGAGCAACGGCCCGGGTTCCACAGCCGGTTTATTTATTGCTCACTCACGTTGCGGACTGAGACCGCGCGCTTTCGTTGCCGTCTCTTGGAGGGGAGCCGCGCGGATGACCCGCTTCTTTTTCCACGCCCACGGCGGCATTTCCGTCTTCGATGACGTCGGCCTGGAGCTTCCGGACGTCGCCGCCGCGCAATTGGTGGCGATCGAAGTCTGCAGGAATATTCTCAACGAAGGACCGGAGGGACCATTTTGGCAGGACCTTAACTGGCGCGTCGAGGTCACTGACAGTCCCGGGATCTGCGGGCAAACTTTCCTCGTCGTTCAGTTTTCGGTCACGCGCACGGCGATCACCCCTGCCACGGCGACCGCACAAGGTTCTGCGCGAACGTGAAGAACACAATCGTCTCCAACATCTGGCGGAGCCACGCCGATTAGCCGTCGATCAGACTGAAAGGATTCCGCAAAGGCAACGTTGCTCCAGTAGTTTCGTGACAGACTTTCCACGGGAAGCCGTCTCGAGTTTTGGACTGAGACTGGCGATCTGTACCCAAAGACCGACGTTGCCGTCGCTCCTCAAACCCAAGGCCTCAAAACCAAGGCCTCAAACCCTAGGCGCGGGGGCTTCCAAACGGAAAGGGTGTATTCGGAAAGATCGCCACTGGCGAGCGCGCGGCCAGAAGTATCGCCCTAAAGCATGCATGCGTCCCCTGGTCTTATGCTACTCTTCGCCGACGCGTGAAATCCCGTTCAACCTCGTCGACGACTTGGGTGGGAAAATGCATCACGTTCAAGAGAGGCTTCTCGAAAGCAGGATGACCGAGGTCGAGCAGGCCCGGTTCTGGAGCCCGCGGGTCATCTCCAAATTCGAAAGCTTGATCCGCGGTGGCTGCGAGCGAAGCGAAGCAATCCAGAAATGCACGCGCGGAAACAGATTGCTTCGCTGCGCTCACAATGACGACGTGGAAGCAGTGGACCACGCCATTTACGCAAACGTCGTCCTGGCGAAAGCCAGGACGACATCGGAGAACATGGTCCGCTCCGAGAGCCTCACGACAGCTTGCGCCTGCTGCGGAGGCGGATGTGCTCGTCGGCCTCTAACTGGGTCATGCCGAGGAGATAATGCAGCACGTCGAGCCCGTGGCGCTCGGCGATCTGGCGCAGGTGAACGACCTGCTCGGCGATGAACGCGACAGCCTCGTCGGCCCCGCCCTCACCCGGTTCCTCGCTCCGCGAACGCGTTCCTCCCGCCAAGGCGGCTCGCGCCCGCTTCCTTGCTGGTTTTGTCACCAGACCCCATCCGAATCCCTGCCCGAGCACGAGTCTACGCCGCCCCGCCCCACAACTCAAAGGCGGTATCATGCAACTTATCCGATATGAAACTTTGCTCATTTTCGGGCCGTTCAACACCCCTCGATTTGACAGGGACGGCCTCACCACCCATGTTCGGGTCGAAACGGCCGACCCGAGTCCCTTCGAATTTGGCCTCATTTTCTCCCGTAAGTTACTGGAACTACATGAATATCGTCATTGTGGAGTCGCCGGCGAAAGCCAAGACGATCAACAAGTATCTGGGCTCGTCCTACGAGGTTCTGGCCTCGTTCGGCCATGTCCGTGACTTGCCGGCGAAGAACGGTTCGGTCGATCCGGACGAAAATTTCAAGATGATCTGGGAGGTCGACCCCAAGGCGGCCGGCCGGCTCAACGATATTGCCAAGTCCCTGAAGGGTGCCGACCGCCTGATTCTGGCCACCGACCCCGATCGCGAGGGCGAAGCCATCTCCTGGCACGTGCTCGAGGTGCTGAAAGAGAAGCGCGCGCTGAAGGACCAAAAGATCGAGCGCGTGGTGTTCAACGCCATCACCAAGCAGGCGGTCTCGGAGGCCATGAAGCATCCGCGCCAGATCGACGGCGCGCTGGTCGACGCCTATATGGCGCGCCGCGCGCTGGACTATCTGGTCGGCTTCACCCTCTCCCCCGTGCTGTGGCGGAAACTGCCGGGCGCCCGCTCGGCCGGCCGCGTGCAGTCGGTGGCGCTGCGCCTCGTCTGCGACCGCGAGCTCGAGATCGAGAAATTCGTCGCGCGTGAATACTGGTCGCTGATCGCGACCCTGCTGACGCCGCGCGGCGACGCGTTCGAAGCGCGTCTCGTCGGCGCCGACGGCAAGAAGATCCAGCGGCTCGACATCGGCACCGGTGCGGAAGCCGAGGACTTCAAGAAGGCGCTGGAGCTTGCGACCTATGCCGTCACCGCGGTCGACGCCAAGCCCGCCCGGCGCAATCCGCAGGCGCCCTTCACCACCTCGACCCTCCAGCAGGAAGCCAGCCGCAAATACGGCTTTGCGCCCGCGCATACGATGCGGATCGCACAGCGGCTCTATGAGGGCATCGACATCGGCGGGGAAACCACCGGACTCATTACTTATATGCGTACCGACGGCGTGCAGATCGCCGGCGAAGCGATCACCCAGGCACGCAAGGTGATCGGCGAGGACTACGGCAACGCCTACGTGCCGGAGAGTCCCCGCCAGTACCAGACCAAGGCCAAGAACGCGCAGGAAGCGCACGAAGCCATCCGGCCGACCGACCTCTCCCGTCGCCCCGCCAGCATGGCCCGCAAGCTCGATGCCGACCAGGCCAAGCTCTATGAGCTGATCTGGAAGCGCACCATCGCAAGCCAGATGGAAGCGGCCGAGCTGGAGCGCACCACAGTCGACATCACGGCGAAGGCAGGCCCCCGCACGCTGGAGCTGCGCGCCACCGGCCAGGTCGTCAAGTTCGACGGCTTCCTGGCGCTCTACCAGGAGGGCCGCGACGACGAGGAGGATGAAGACTCCCGCCGCCTGCCCGCGATGAGCGAGGGCGAAGCCGTCAAGCGGCAGTCGCTGTCCGTTACCCAGCATTTCACCGAGCCGCCGCCGCGCTTCTCGGAAGCCTCGCTGGTCAAGCGCATGGAAGAGCTCGGCATCGGCCGGCCCTCGACCTATGCCTCGATCCTCCAGGTCCTGAAGGACCGCGGCTACGTCAAGCTCGAGAAGAAGCGCCTGCATGGCGAGGACAAGGGCCGCGTCGTGGTCGCGTTCCTGGAAAGTTTCTTCAGCCGCTACGTCGAGTACGACTTCACCGCCAACCTGGAAGAGCAGCTCGACCGCATCTCCAACAACGAGATCTCCTGGCAGCAGGTGCTGCAGGATTTCTGGCGCGGCTTCATCGGCGCCGTCGACGAGATCAAGGATCTGCGCGTCGCGCAGGTGCTCGATGTGCTCGACGAGATGCTGGGACAGCACATCTATCCGCCTCGCGCCGATGGCGGTGACATCAGGCAGTGCCCGAGCTGCGGCAGTGGCCGGCTCAACCTGAAGGCCGGCAAGTTCGGCGCCTTCGTCGGCTGCTCCAACTATCCGGAATGCCGTTACACCCGCCAGCTCGCCGCCGACGGCGAAGCCAGCGCCGACCGCTCGCTCGGCCAGGATCCCGACACCGGCTTCGATGTCTGGGTGAAGGCCGGCCGCTTCGGGCCCTACATCCAGCTCGGCGAGCAGAAGGATTACGAAGAAGGCGAGAAGCCGAAACGCGCCGGCATTCCGAAGGGCACCTCGCCCGGCGATGTCGAGCTCGAGCTCGCACTGAAGCTGCTGTCGCTGCCGCGCGAGATCGGCAAGCATCCGGAGACGGGCCAGCCGATCACCGCCGGTCTCGGCCGTTTCGGGCCGTTCGTGAAGCATGAGAAGACATACGCCAGCCTCGAGGCCGGCGACGAAGTGTTCGACATCGGCCTCAACCGCGCGGTGACGCTGATCGCGGAGAAAGCGGCCAAGGGACCGAGCCGGCGCTTTGGCGCCGATCCCGGCAAGGCGATCGGCGATCACCCGACGCTCGGCACCGTCACCGTGAAGAGCGGCCGTTATGGGCCCTACGTCACCGCGGGCGGCGTCAACGCGACGATCCCCAGCGAGATCGAAAAGGACGCGATCACCCTGCCCCAGGCGATCGCGCTGATCGACGAGCGCGCAGCCAAGGGTGGCGGCAAGGCCAAAGCAAAGAAGGCGAAGGCGACCAAGACCGCGGCAAAGACCGCCGAGGGCGACGACGCGCCCAAGCCAACAAAGAAACCGGCCGCGAAGAAAGCCGCGGCCAAGACGAAATCTGAATCAACCAGCAAGGCACGCGCAGCCGTGTCGTCGACCGCCAAGACGTCGCCGACCAAGGGATCTGCCGCGGCCAAGGCACCGGCCAAGAAGAGTGCCGGCAAGAATTAGAGGTTAAGTGAAACGTAAGAATGACCATGGCTTTCCCGACCGGAACGCCATCGTCGCCTTCATCAAGGCAAATCCTGGAAAGGTCGGCACCCGCGAAATCGCGCGCGAGTTCGGCCTGAAAAACGCCGATCGCGTCGAGCTCAAGCGCATGCTGCGCGAGCTCGCCGACGACGGAATCATCAAGAAGAAGCGCCACAAGGTCTCGGAGCCGGACGGCCTGCCGCCGACGCTGCTCGCTGACATCACGGGCCGCGACAGCGATGGCGAGTTGATCGCTTCCCCCGCCGAGTGGGATGAGGTCGAAAGCGGCGAGCCGCCTAAAATCCTCATCGAGATGCCGCGCCGGCCGAAGCCGGGCACCGCGGCCGGCGTCGGCGACCGCGCGCTGCTCCGCGTCGAGCGTTCGGACGAGACCGAAGGCCCCGCATATCGCGGCCGCATCATCAAGGTCATCGACAAGGCGAAGAGCCGCATCCTCGGCGTGTTCCGCAGCCTGCCCGAGGGCGGCGGGCGGCTCGTGCCGGTCGACAAGAAGTTCGCCGACCGCGAACTCAACATTGCGAAGAACGAGACGCAGGGCGCCGAGGATGGCGACCTCGTCAGCGTCGACATCGTGCGCTCGCGCGGCTTTGGCCTGGCCTCGGGCCGGGTGAAAGAAAAGCTCGGATCGGTCAAGTCGGAGAAAGCGATCAGCCTGATCGCGATCTACGCCCACGACATCCCCCTGCAATTCTCCCCGGGCGCGATGCGCGATGCGGAAGCGGCGGAGCCGGCGAACCTGAAGGGACGCGAGGACTGGCGCGACGTCCCGCTCGTCACCATCGATCCGCCCGACGCCAAGGATCACGACGACGCGGTGCATGCAGAGGCTGATCCCGACCCCAACAACAAGGGCGGGTTCATCGTCAATGTCGCGATTGCCGATGTGAGCTTCTACGTCCGCCCTGGCACTGCGCTCGACCGTGATGCGATCGACCGCGGCAACTCCGTCTATTTCCCGGACCGAGTCGTGCCGATGCTGCCGGAGCGGATCTCCAACAATCTGTGCTCGCTGGTGCCGGGCGAGCCGCGCGGCGCCCTCGCCGTGCGAATGGTGATCGGCCCCGACGGCCGCAAGCGCTCGCACTCGTTCCATCGCATCCTGATGCGTTCGGCGGCGAAGCTGCACTATGCGCAGGCGCAAGCCGCGATCGACGGCCGGCTGGACGACACCACCGGCCCCCTGCTCGATCCGATCCTCAAACCGCTCTATGCCGCCTACGCCTGCGTCAAGCGCGCCCGCGACGAGCGAGACCCGCTCAATCTCGACCTGCCCGAGCGCAAGATCCTGCTCAAGAGCGACGGCACGGTCGATCGCGTCGTCGTACCCGAAAGGCTGGACGCGCATCGCCTGATCGAGGAGTTCATGATCCTCGCCAACGTCGCGGCGGCCGAGATGCTCGAGAAGAAGTCGCTGCCGCTGATCTATCGCGTGCATGACGAGCCGACGCTGGAAAAGGTTCACGCGCTCCAGGAGTTTCTCGAGACGCTCGACGTGCCCTTTGCCAAGAGCGGCCCGCTGCGCCCGACTCTGTTCAACCGCGTGCTGGCGCAGCTCGAGGGGCATGACTATTACCCGCTGGTGAGCGAGGTGGTGCTGCGTGCACAGGCGCAGGCGGAATATTCGGCCGAGAATTACGGCCATTTCGGTCTCAACCTGCGCCGTTACGCGCATTTCACCTCGCCGATCCGCCGTTACGCGGACCTCGTGGTGCATCGCGCGCTGGTTCGCGCGCTGGGCCTCGGCGAAGGCGCGCTGCCCGACAGCGAGACGCCGGAAACGTTGAGCGAAGTCGCCGCGCATATTTCGGTCACCGAACGGCGCGCGATGAAGGCCGAGCGCGAGACCGTCGACCGGCTCATTGCACATCATCTCGCCGATCGCATCGGCGCAACATTCCAGGGCCGCGTCTCCGGCGTCACGCGCGCCGGCCTGTTCGTCAAGCTCGACGACACCGGCGCCGACGGCCTGATCCCGATCAGATCCCTCGGCACGGAATATTTCAACTATGACGAGAGCCGTCACGCCCTCGTCGGCTCGCGCAGCGGTGCCATGCACCAGCTGGGTGATGTCGTCGACGTCCGTCTGATAGAAGCTGCTCCCATTGCCGGCGCGTTGCGCTTCGAGCTGCTGTCCGCCGGCGAAAGCGCGCCACGCGGCCGAAAGGACTTTCGTCCGCAGCGCAAATCGGCGAAGGCACGGCCCGGCCGCAGTCCGGAGAAGAAGCGCAAGCCGGAGAAGCAAGGGAAGTCCGGCAAGGGGAAGAAGGGCAAAGGCGCAAAGGGCAAGGCATGGAAGCGATGAGCACGGCGCCAAAGATCTGGACGCGCGAGACCGGCCTCGTCGAGAAGCGCGACGTCTGGGGTGCGATGAAGCGCGGCTTTCGCGGCCGCTGCCCGCGTTGCGGCCGGGGCAAGCTGTTCCGCGCGTTCCTGAAGACCGCCGACAACTGCTCGGCCTGCGGGCTCGACATCACGCCGCATCGCGCCGACGACCTGCCGGCCTATCTCGTGATCGTCATCGTCGGCCACATCGTGGTGCCGACCATCCTCTGGATCGAGACCAACTACACGACGCCGGCCTGGATCAGCTTTGCCGCCTATCTGCCTTTCACATTCGTCGCATCGCTCGCGCTGCTGCAACCGGTGAAGGGCGCCGTGGTTGGCCTGCAATGGGCCCTGCGCATGCATGGTTTCGACGACAATCCGCCGGATGGTATTCCGCCGGTCTAATCAAACAAGCAAAACAAGTTCGGTGAGGAAATGACTGAAGCGGCGCAGGCGGAGAAAGAAAGGGTTCACGACGAAAAGGAGCCCGATCACCATCCTTATTTTCGGCCGAAGGATGCTGCCACCCTGATCCTGGTTGATCGCAGCGGCTCTATTCCAAAAGTGCTGGTCGGCAAGCGCCACGACAAGGTGGTGTTCATGCCCGGCAAGTTCGTCTTCCCCGGCGGCCGGGTCGACAAGGCCGACTATCGCGTGCCCTGCGCGGCGCCGATCACGCCGGAGCTTCAGGCCAATCTGTTCAAGGGCAGCCCGAAGACGGAGGCCTCGCGTGCAAAATCGCTTGCGGTCGCCGCGATCCGCGAGGCCTGCGAGGAAACCGGTCTTTGCCTCGGGCGCCGGCAAGAGGGCAAGACGCCGAAGCTCGACGGCCCCTGGCAACCGTTTGCCGATGCGGGCCTCCTGCCTGATCCCTCCGGCCTTTTTCTGATTGCGCGCGCGATCACGCCGCCCGGTCGCGTCAAGCGTTTCGACACGCGCTTCTTCACCGCGGATGCGTCCTCCATCACCCATCGCGTCGAGGGCGTGGTGCATGCCGATGCCGAGCTGGTCGAGCTGGTCTGGGTCGAACTTGGCTCACAGCCGCTCGCCGACCTGCATCCGATGACGCGGAACGTGCTGGGGGAGCTGGACAGGCGGCTCGCGACGGGACCGCTCCGCCACGACGCGCCGGTGCCGTTTTTCCATTTCTACGGCGGCAAGATGCAGAAGGATATTTTGAGCTGACCTGAGACGCTTCACTCGTCCGCGTCAGGCTCGGTGCCGACATAGTCGCGTGCCGGAAGCTTGAGCTTGCGACCAAGCTCGTTGGCAAGCTCGGTCGCCTCTTCGCGCCTGGTGAAGCTCGACAGCGTGATCGGCGTAATGCCCTTGTTGCCGCAGAGGTTGACGTCATACATCGTCAGCTCCGGATCACAGTCATCGGTGATGCTGATGAGGTGGTAGTCCGACAGATTGCGAAACGAGCGGATATTCAGAAGACCGAACTGCCTGACGATAACGACCTGGCGCAATGTCTCGTTCAGGACGATGAAATAGCGGAATGTCAGCAGGATGAGGCCGGGAATGCCGACCGCAAGGCCGAGACCCGCGAACACCAGCACGGGTACCCAGTCATCCGCCAGCCGTCCGAAGCTGAACAGGTCCTGTCGCAGCCCGAGGCCGACGTTCCAAAGCAGATAGGCGCTCGCCGCAAGCAGCGGTAGCGACAACAGCCGGCCGACCCAGGGCATCGGCCGGTCGATGCGGATCGTGCCGTCCAATGTGGTTGCGTCGGTCATGGCGGTATTCCTCGTCTCGGGGAGCAAGACTTTGTCGGCCGGGATGGCTGACGGGTTCGAGGGCAATGGCTGTCCACCCTCGTCGTTTCCGGGCTCGCGACTTCGCGGCCCGGAAATGACGAACGTTTTGAGAGCGCGCCCAAAAACAAAAAAATGTTCCGTGCCGTCCCAGTGGCGCCGACGAAGGCCGCACCTATGTGTTCTGCAACGACACCCAGAACGGACACGGGGCGATGGCACAACGGCAACTCAAGCTTGGCGCGTTCATGCGCCCGATCTCAATTCACACCGGCGCCTGGCGCTATCCCGGCGCCTGGCCCGACGCCAATTTCAATTTCAGCCACATCAAGCAACTGATCAGGAAGCTCGAGGCCGGCAAGTTCGACGCCTTCTTCATGGCCGATCACCTCGCCGTGCTGAACATGCCGATCAATGCCTTGAAGCGCAGTCACACCGTGACCTCGTTCGAGCCGTTCACGCTTCTGTCAGCGCTCTCTGCCGTGACCGATCGCATCGGCCTGATCGCGACGGGGTCGACCACGTTCGACGAGCCCTATCACGTCGCGCGCCGCTTTGCCTCGCTCGACCATCTCAGCGGCGGCCGCGCCGGCTGGAATATCGTCACCACCTCGAACCCGGACGCGGCGCTGAATTTCGGCCTCGACGACCACATGGAGCACGCCGAGCGCTACAAGCGCGCGCGAGAATTCTATGACGTCGTCACCGGCCTCTGGGATTCCTTCGCAGACGACGCCTTCGTGCGCGACGTCGAAAGCGGCCTGTTCTTCGATCCCTCGAAGATGCATGTGCTCGACCACGGCGGCAAATATCTGAAGGTGCGCGGTCCCCTCAACATCGCCCGTCCCGTCCAGGGCTGGCCGGTGATCGTGCAGGCCGGCGCGTCGGAAGATGGCAAGCAGCTCGCGGCCGAGACCGCGGAGGCCGTGTTCACCGGCGGCGGCAGCCTTGCCGACGGGCAGAAGCTCTATGCCGACATCAAGGGCCGCATGGAGAAGGTCGGCCGCGATCCCGAGCATCTGAAGATTTTGCCCGGCGCCTTCGTCGTGGTCGGCGACAGCGTCGATGAGGCCAAGGAAAAGCGCGCGCTGCTCGACAGCCGCGTGCACTACGACAGCGCCATCGCCTCGCTCTCGGTCATCCTAGGCACGGACGCGAGCGGCTTCGATCCCGACGGGCCCCTGCCGGAAATTCCAGAGACGAACGCCAGCAAGAGCGGTCGGCAGCGGCTGGTTGACCTCGCCGCGCGCGAAAAACTCACCGTTCGCCAGCTCGCCCAACGCGTCGGCGGCTATGGCGGGCTCGCCTTCGTCGGCACCGCCAAAACCATCGCCGACCAGATGGAGGAATGGCTCCTCAGTCGCGGCTCCGACGGCTTCAACATCATGTTCCCGTTCGTCCCTGCGGGCCTCGACGATTTCGTCGACAAGGTGGTGCCGGAGCTGCAGCGGCGCGGGATCTTCCGGACAGAGTATGAAGGGGCCACTTTGAGGGAGAATCTGGGCCTGCCGCGACCGAAAAACCGGTTCTTCGAGACCTAATCGGGCCGATTTGAGTGGTTTTCGGGATTAGAGCCCCATTCGGGGCTCCAGGTTGTTGTTTTTGACGCGTTTTCTTGAGGCGAACCGGCGCCCATTTCGCTCGAAAACGCTTCGAAACCTTGACATCAGGCGGTTTCTGGCTAGGTTGCCGGCCAACGCGGGCCGTTTGGCCGGCTCCAGATTCCCATACTTTCAGAGGTCCTGAACATGGCCAAAGCGGTCACCATCAAGGTCAAGCTCGTGTCCTCGGCTGACACCGGCTTCTACTACGTCGCCAAGAAGAATTCGCGCACCATGACCGACAAGCTGGTCAAGAAGAAGTACGACCCGGTCGCGCGCAAGCACGTCGAATTCAAGGAAGCCAAGATCAAGTAAGATCGCGGCAACATGCTGAAACGACTTTGACGGGGCCCTTCGCGGCCCCGTTTTTATTTGCTGCTGTTGGTCGTAGCCTTGGCGTCCATGAGCGCAACCCTGGACGAAGGACACGTTGGTGGCTACGCGGTCACCTATGGCCGCGACGACACCTACTTCCCCGTCTACGTGACAGCGGCGCTGGCTGCGATCTTCTGCACGGCCGCCCTCCTCACCGGCGCGCTCTACTGGCTCCTGCTCGCGGCGCTTGCAGCCGGCTTCACCTACTACAACATCCCGCTGCTCGAGACCGGCCGTCCCACCATCGGCGCCAATCAATACGGCATCTTCATCCAGGCCTTCGGCCTGATCCGGTGGCGCGCCATCGAGCGCATCGATCTCGTCGAGATCGCCGAACGCGCGATGACCGTGCACGAGCTGCAAATAGTCCTCAACGCGCCGCTCACCAGCGCGCTGGTCGCCGACTGGCGCAAGCAGCCGTCCTGGCGCTGGCTGATGCGCCTGCCCTGGCGGATGAGCCACACCAACATGGTGCGGATCAATGTCGAGCCATTCGATCAGCCGCCCGACATGATCCATCGCACCTTCCTGAGGATGTGGCGCTACTACCGCAGCTAGCGTGTTCTCGTGAATCCGTGATGTCCGCGGCAGAGCGGACACGCGGCACCGAATCCCGCATGTCGGCTTGTGATTCCCATCTCAGACATCCAACGGATTGGACACTTTCACGTATCGGCACAAAGATACATATGCATCCCGCGAGCGGGAAAAGCGTTCGACAGTGTCCACGTGACCAAAGCCGAGCTTGCTAAGGATGCGCCCAGAGGCGGGGTTGTCGTGTGCATGGCTGGCCTTCAACTTGGTAAGGCCAACGTCTTCAACGGCAAAACGCGTTACAGCCTGCGCCGCTTCAAATCCATAGCCGCAGCCCCAAACGGCCCGCTCAAACCAATATCCAAGCGTTCCCTGGTGCTCGGCGACGATGTCGATATCGACGAGGCCGATCATCTTCTCTTGAAGAAAGACAGCAAACCGATATGCGTGACCCGCTTCCCATTGGTTTGAATGATCCGCAAACCACTGCTCTATCTCCAACCGGTCGGGAGGAAATGACGCCAATGACAACATACGGGTTACTTCCCAGTCATTTTGAATTTCAAAAGCTCGATCGGCATCCGTCAACCGCGAGGGCCGAAGCAACAATCGATCAGTTTTTATTGAACTGGGAGCAATGAACACTTTGGTCTTTCCGCGCAAACCGACATCGTGAACCTGTCGTTGATCGACTGCACGGAGAATATCGCTCAATAGCCCCAAGCGGCGATAGCGGGATGTCTGCTATTCCGCCGCTATCAGCGGATAAGCAGACATCCAGCCGACCGACCGGCGGTGACGCGACTGTATTTGGCGCGCCAACGCCGACGCGAGCCGTCGAGCTCCTTGTCAGAAGCCCTGCAGATGTTCCGCTGTTATGTGCCGGGAGTCTTAACGACCAGCTTGATATTCAACAGGGTGACTCCCTTGAACGGGTTCGGCGCGCTTTCGATCGTTCCTGTGCCCGTAGCGTTCGCATAGGCACCTGTACCCGAAAGGATCGTATACTCGCCCTTTGACTTGCCGTCTTTAGCCGAGCCGGTGTAGCGCGCCGTGATCGAACCCTCCTCGAACGTGTAGGTGCTATAGCCGAAGAAGGAGCCCGAGCCTTTGAGCATGTCTGAGGTATTCACGAACTCTTTCACCCCTATACGGCCGTCATTGAAGACGGCGACGCCGAACACTTTGCCCGAAGCAACCGTCTGTCCTTCGACGTTTGCGACCTCCAAGACCTTGACGTCGATCGGCTTGGTGACGAGTTTGAACTCGAGGACCTGCTCACCCGCGAAGGCATTCGAAGCTGCGGCGGCAAGCGCGGCTGATAGGAAATAGGAAGCGTAGCGCATTCGCATGATCTTCCCTCCAAATTGATTGAAAAAAGAGTGTGCCCCGCTCTGGCGGGAAGTCGATTATTAGCACAACCCAAGATCGCTTTGAGTCAAAAGATCGGACAGTCATCTTGACGCGACGAACTATTTCACTGCGCCTTGCTCTCTGCATCCAAAGACTATCGCTGCGAACAATCGCCTCAACATCATGCGTGCCTTGCTCATCGCTTTCGCGGGGACACGTGTCGTCGAGCGCGCCGAGCTCGACAACGGCGTCGCACGCCCTCGCCGTTCAAGTTCTCTGCACGAGGTGTGCATACGCCTCCACACGCATCCCATAGGTCCACGCGACCGCCTCGCGCGCGGTGCGCAGATTGGCCGGCACCTGAAGGAAGAAATGCCGGCGCGTGCCGTCCGGCTCGGGCGTGGCGTTGACGACCTCCACCGCGGCCCAGGCGTCCGCGGCGAGCCAGTTCCGCCGCCACAGGATTCCGGTCTCATCCTCGGCGATACGGGTGGCGCCGCCGAGCGCGACGTAACGCTCCGGCGTCATGATCTCAATCATGCAGCGGCGGACCTGGACGTCCGTCTGCTCGTCGATCGCGGCCAGAGTGATGCGGTACTTGTGCTCGATGATCCAACGCGGCACCTCCACCCCGCGCCAGGCCCAGATCGACCAACCATCCGGATAGCGCAGCGCCGGACCGCTGGCGTGATGCAAGCGGTCGCGCGCGTCAGCGCACAACAGGTTCGGCCGCTCTGCGAGCCAGCAGGTTTGCTCATGCGGCTGCAACCAGCCGACACTGGTCGCAAGCTGCATGAGGCCGCGCAGCGGCTGGGTCTCGGCCCGCAGGCCAACTACCTCGCGGAGATAATCGTAGACGCCGAGCCACGACAAATCGTGCGGCCCCACTGCGCTGGACGAAAAACTCCGCGGGGCCAGCATCGCCTGGCACACAGCGGACCACGATAGGCCGTAGCGGCGAAGATGACCCAGCACGGACATAGGCTGCTCAGGCACACTCCGTATCACCGCATCAGTCGCGGCGGCGACCAGGGGATCGGCGGGATTGACGGCGCGCTCAACAGTGGCAAGCAGCTTCCGATGGACCCGCCTCCCCACCAGCGAATCGGCTCTTCGACGAAGTCGATCGACCAGAACGGCGCGGACGCTGCGGCCGTCGTCGCGCGACATCCGGCCGGCAAGCGCGGCCAGCGCAAGTGGACTGTCGCACCAGACGATGCGCACCGGCGGAGCAAGTCCTGCGGCGTGATAGGCAAGCCGCACCGCCTGCTCCGCCGCGCCGCGGTCGGCAGGCGCCGTCGACCGCCGGACGGCAACCCACCGCGCGCGAAAATCCCCCAGCGCTGCCGTCTGCTCCGTCGTCAGCGCCCGTTCAATCTGCAAGGACGCGCGCATCGCGTGGCCCGAGTTCGCGCTGGCGGCGCACCCGGTAGGTCCCCCGCGGCAGCGTGAGCGGCGCGTGCTCCTCATGCGTCACCCGCGCATAGGCGGCACCGATCAGGAGATGCCCGATATAGAGCCCGGCCGGAATGTCGCGCGCCAGATCGTCGTCACGAAACAGCGTCACGCGCTCGCGGATCGCATGACAATGTCCGGTGGCCTCGCCCTCCAGCAGGACCAGCTGTGCACCCTCGGCGGTCTCAGTGAGCGTTCCCGATGGCGCCACATCGCCCACCCGCTCGATCAGCAGGTCACCTTGCGCAAAGATCTCGGTCATCGTTCCCTCTCCCGTGCCGGGGCATCCGCGCCTGCACGGATGCCCCGATTGCTTCACTATTGCTACCGCGGATCTAGTGCACGACCTCGCCATGCAGTGCGAGGTCGAGACCATCGCGCTCCATATCCTCCGACACTCGCAAGCCGACGAACAGCTTGACCACGTAGAGGATGATCAGGCTGACGACGGCGTCATAGACGAACACCGTGGCAACGCCGATGCACTGGTTGATGAATTGGCCGGGATTGCCTTCCAGCGCGCCCGCGGTGCCGCCATATTGCTCGACGGCAAAGATGCCGGTGAGCAGCGCGCCGACGATGCCCCCGACGGCGTGGACACCGAAGCAATCGAGCGCGTCGTCATAGCTGAACATGGCCTTCAGCCCGGTGCATCCCCAGTAGCAGAGCACGCCGGCTGCGATGCCGATCACGAAGGCGCCGATCGGGCCGACGAAACCGGACGCTGGCGTGATGGCGACGAGGCCTGCGACCGCGCCCGAGCAGATGCCGACGACCGTCGGCTTGCCCTTGAGCGACCATTCGACCAGCATCCAGGTGAAACCGGCCACGGCCGTTGCGATCTGCGTAACCAGCATCGCCATGCCCGCCTGCATGCCCGCCGTCACCGCAGAGCCCGCATTGAAGCCGAACCAGCCAACCCAGAGCAGCGAGGCGCCGATGAAGGTAAGCACCATGTTGTGGGCCGGCCCGGTCTCCTTGCGCTTGCCCAGCATGATGGCGCACATCAGGCCAGCCACGCCGGCGTTGATATGCACGACGGTCCCGCCGGCGAAATCGAGCACCTTGACCCAGGCGGCATCGTTGCCGGAGGCGAAGATGCCGTCAGGGCCCCACACCCAATGCGCGACCGGCGCATAGACGAAGATCGCCCACAGGCCGATGAACCAGAGCATCGCGGAGAATTTCATCCGCTCGGCGAAGGCGCCTGCGATCAGCGCCGGCGTGATGATGGCAAACGTCATCTGGAAGCAGATGTAGACGCTTTCGGGAATCGTCGCCGCGAGCGGATTGGGATTGCCGATCCCGCCCTTGCCGATGTCGCTCATGATGTCCTTCAGGAACATGCGGTCGAGCCCGCCGACGAACGGCGTGCCGGCGCGGAAGGCCAGGCTGTAGGTCAGGAGCGCGAACAGGATCGTGACGAGGCACGTCACCGCGAAGCTCGTCATCACGGTGTCGCCGACGTTCTTCTTGCGCACCATGCCGCCATAGAACAGCCCGAGCCCGGGAACCGTCATCATCAGCACCAGCGCAACGGAGGTGAGCATCCAGGCGGTGTCGCCGGGATTGGGCGTGCACTTCTCGAGGATCTTGCCGCCGCAAGCCGGCGGCCCCGCATCGTCGGCGAGAGCAACTTCGCCGAGGGCGAGGTAGAGCAGCGCAATTCCCAGCAACGCGACCACCAACGTCACGAGCCTTTGGCGCGCGGATGTTCTTGAGTCCATCGTCATCCTCCCAAGTCGCATGAGAAGTCTTCCGGCAATCGCTTTGACTGGAACCTGCGAGACGAGCGTTTTCGCGCCGGCGCGATTGGGCCAGCATGATCAGCTCGGATTTTCGGGACACAATGCTCGCGGCTCGGCGCGATGAGGTCGTCGAGCGTCGAAGGCTGGAGACTGGCGGCGACCAGCCTCATGGCTTACCGGCCTTTCCCTTGTCGCCAGGTCGGAACGCGTCAGTGACGGTTCCAATTCTTCATGCAACGACAGGCAAGATTCGCGCCGTTGAGGCGATTCAATCAACCCACTGAATGCGTTTCGATTCCCGTTTGTTGCATCGCGACAGGCGCAATGCGCGCTGCTTCACGCAGCAGCGCTTCGCCCAACGAATGAGCAGCGGCTGACGATGCCTACGCGGTTCGCAACTGGCGCGACGCGGTCCAGTGAATCAGCGCAAACGCGATTTGCGCGATGCCGGTGGCGAGGAAACGCTTGCCGCGATAATGGCTGTCGTCCCGGACAAGCGCAGCGAAGCGGAGCGCCGATCCGGGATCCATAACCACAGGATGTAGTTTTGCGAAGACTCGTGGTTGCCAGTGCTCGCCATAACCGCTCCCTGGGGTTATGGGTCCCGGCCTTCGCCGGGACGACGGCGGAGAATGTGTGCGCGTGACGCGCCCCCCTCACCTACCGCGGTTCACGCCGCCTGCGACACCACGCGGTTGCGGCCGTCGTGCTTGGCGCGATAGAGCGCGGTGTCGGCGCGCTTGAGCACGTCGGCAACGGCCTCGCCCTTCTGCTCCAGCGTGGTCAGGCCGATCGAGATCGTGACCTCGATGCGCTTGGTGCCCTTGTGGACGGAGAACGGCTCGCCCGCGATCGAGCGGCGCAGACGCTCGGCGACCATGCCGGCGACGTGCAGATCGGTCTCCGGCATCACGATGACGAACTCCTCGCCGCCATAGCGACAGGCGAGATCGATGCCGCGGATGGATTTCCGGACGCGCACCGCGAATTCGCGCAACACGTCGTCGCCGGCATCATGCCCGTAATTGTCGTTGATCGACTTGAAATAGTCGATGTCCAGGATCATCAGCGCCAGAGGCTTGCCGCGCGTCGAGGCCTGCTCGGCGAGCGTCGCCAGATGGCTTTCCATGTAGCGCCGATTGTGCAGGCCCGTGAGCGCGTCAGTGATCGCCATCTCGATCGAGTTCTGCACGTTGTCGCGCAGATGATCGGTGTAGCGGCGACGGCGGATCTGCGTGCGCGCACGCGCCAAAAGCTCGTTCTTGTCGACGGGGCGGAGCAGATAGTCGTTGACGCCGATCTCCAGCCCGCGAAGCAGCCGCGTGCCGCTGTCGGCGTCGGCAATGGCGAGAATCGGCACGTGGCGGGTGCGCTCCAGCGAGCGCGCCTGGCTGCACAGCCGAAGCCCGTCGAAATTGTTGAGGTCGAGCGAGACGATCAAGAGATCGTAATTGCCCTCGGCCGCATGGAACAGCGCCTCGGTCGGATTGGGCTCCACGTCGACGGTGTGCTCGGCGGCCAGCAGCGTTGCCAGCCGTTCATAGGAGGACTGGCGGTCGTCGACCAGAAGGATGCGGCCCCCCTTGCCGGTGTCGGCCACGGCGCTGCGCTCAGGCGCCTGCACGCCGATCTCGAGCGAGGTGATGGCGCGCATGCGCAGCTCATCCGTCATCATTTTCAGCCGCGTCAGCGAGCGCACGCGCGCGATCAGCACGACGTCGGAGACGGGCTTGGTGAGGAAATCGTCGGCGCCCGCTTCCAGGCCGCGGATGCGGTCGGCGGGGCTATCGAGCGCGGTCACCATCACGACGGGAATGTGATGCGTCGTCGGGTCGGTCTTCAGCCGGCGGCAGACCTCGAACCCGTCGATGTCGGGCATCATGACATCGAGCAGGATGATGTCGCACTCGGCTCTTCGGCAGATCGCCAGCGCCTCGGCACCGTTCGAGGCCGTCATCACGTCGAAATATTCGGCGGAGAGGCGGGCTTCGAGCAGCTTGACGTTGGCAGGCACGTCATCGACGACGAGGATACGCGCGGACACCAGAATCACTCCCTAGCCGATAAAACGCCGGACCGTCTCAATGAACTTGCCGACCGAGATCGGCTTGGAAAGATACGCCTCGCAGCCGCCCTCGCGGATGCGCTCTTCGTCACCCTTCATCGCGAATGCGGTCACCGCGACGACGGGAATGTTGCGCAGCTCCGGATCGTCCTTGATCCAGCGCGTCACCTCCAGCCCCGACACCTGCGGCAACTGGATATCCATGAGCACGAGATCGGGACGCATCTTGCGAACGAGATCGAGCGCCTCGTAGCCGTTGCTGGTGCCCGAAGTCTGATAGCCGTGCGCCTCCAACAGGTCGCGGAAGAGCTTCATGTTGAGCTCGTTGTCTTCCACGATCAGGACGGTCTTAGCCATCCCGTCCCTCCCCATTGTCAGGAGACCTGTTCGACATGTGACGCCTCAGGCGCCTTCCGCCGGCGCTTCGAAAACTGGATTCAAACTAGCCTCAGATTCGCTCTAGTTTCGTTAAACCCGAGGGCCAACTTTCCGCGAAGTGGTTTCCGGTTGCTTGTCTGGGATCACCAGACTCGGGCATGATGATTCCAAATTAGAGACCGAAAGTTAACGGAAAGGCAAACCGTCCGCTTGAAAAAGCCTGTTCAAAACCCCCGCGAAGTAGCTGAAATCGTTGCGATTCAGGCATTGTCCTTCGTCGCCGGCGATCCCGAAAGGCTCGGCTTGTTTCTGGCCGAGACAGGCATCGGCCCGGAGACCCTGCGGAACGCGGCCTCCGACCCGAATTTCCTGATCAGCGTGCTCGATTTCGTGCTGCGCGATGATGCGACCGTGAAGGCGTTCGCGAGCGCCTCGGAACTCCATCCGACCAACGTCGCCGCCGCCCGCCAGGTTCTTGGAGACGCGCTGGGCGACCCGCATTGGGAGCGCGACGTGCCGTGAGCACCCCCGACGCGGCCGGGCCCCGCTGCTTCTGCCGGGATTGCCTGGCCGACCAGGGCATGTCGGCGCGGCGCTGCTCCGCCTGCGGTTCCCCTCGCCTCGTTCGCCACCGTGCGCTCGGCACGCTGACGATCGCCCATATCGACTGCGACGCGTTCTACGCGACGGTCGAGAAACGCGACAATCCCGAGATCGCCGACAAGCCCGTGATCATCGGTGGCGGCAAACGCGGCGTGGTGTCGGCAGCCTGCTATATCGCCCGCACCTTCGGCGTGCGCTCGGCAATGCCGATGTATAGGGCATTGGAGGCCTGCCCGCATGCGACCGTGATCCGTCCCGACATGGCGAAATACGTCCGCGTGGGACGCGAGGTACGCCACGCCATGCAGGCGCTGACGCCACTGGTCGAGCCGCTCTCGATCGACGAGGCCTTCCTCGATCTTTCCGGCACCGAGCGCGTTCACGGCATGATCCCCGCAAAGGTGCTGGCGCGCTTTGCCCGCGACGTCGAGCGCGACATCGGCATCACCGTGTCGGTCGGGCTCTCCTGCAACAAGTTTCTGGCCAAGATCGCTTCCGATCTCGACAAGCCGCGCGGCTTTGCGCCCCTCGACCAGGAGGAGGCGCGCTCGATGCTGGCGGAAAAGCCGGTCGGCTTCATCTTCGGTGTCGGACCTGCGACACAGGAGCGGCTGGTGCAGCGCGGTTTCCGCATCATCGCGGACCTGCAAAAGGCCGATGAGATCGAGCTGATGCGGCAGTTTCCGAGCGATGGCCGCAGGCTCTGGCGGCTCGCGCGCGGCTTAGATGATCGCCGCGTCGAGCCAGACCGCGGCGCCAAGACGATTTCCAGCGAGACCACGTTCGAGAGCGACATCCGCGACTTCGCGACGCTGGAGAAGATCCTGTGGCGGCTGTGCGAGAAGACCTCGTCACGGCTCAAGAGCAGCGAGCTTGCGGGCTCGACCGTCACGCTGAAGCTGAAAACATCAGACTTCCGCCAGCGCACGCGCTCGCAGTCGATCAACGCGCCGACGCAGCTCGCCGCGAAGATCTTTTCGATCTGCCGCGAGATGCTGGCCAAGGAGATCGACGGCACCGCCTTTCGCCTGATGGGCGCCGGCGTCAGCGCACTGCGCACGGGCTCGGCTGCCGACGACACCGACATGCTCGACCGCCGCGCCGCCCACGCCGAACGCGCCATCGACGGCCTGCGCAAGAAGTTCGGCAGCGCCGCGGTGATCCGCGGCATTGCGTATGATGGGCCGGAGAAGACGGAGCAGGAGTGATCAGCGCGCCTGTCGCTGTGGTCACGGTCGATCGCCACGTACCTTGGTGTCGTCCTGGCGAAAGCCAGGACCCATTACCACCGGCCGTGGTTTGGCGAAGACTTGTCGTTGACAGCTAAGCGCAACAACTTCTCCCTGGGGTAATAGCTCCTGGCTTTCGCCAGGACGACCAGTGTGGCGCGCAGCAATCTCAAGAATTGTAGCTCCTCATTCTCGCGACATGATTTGTCCGAGTCTTACCGTTCGTTTCGTCCTCTCCTCAAAGTGAGCGCGCAGGGAAGACCGTGTGCACGCCGCACCCGAGGTGCAGTCGCGCACCGTTGCCTCTCTCTCATTGTGTATGATAGGCGCGCAAAACCTTGAGAGTTTTCTTGTCAATGATGACGACCGGCGTGCCCCCCGCCATGCTCTCCGGCAGTTGGTAATCCACCGTCCAAGTCTCCTCCGTACTTCTGGCTCTTGGCGGCCAACCAATGAAATCCGTCGCAGCAGTGCTTGTGATAATCGGCGGACATCCAGCGAGATCGAAATTAGGAAAATGAGTTGCCACGTAGTCTCGCGCGACTTCGACCGCTTTGAGCTCGACCTCGCTCAACGCGGGCTTCTCGGCCTTGGAATCACCTGCAATGACACCTGTAGCGATGAAGCAAAATGCAGCAACGATGTAACGGACGGCTCTCATGTGTCATCTCAGGGTATCTTCGCAATGGGCACTGTCAGGTCGGCTGTCAAGCAAGAGCTCGTTGGATGGGTGGAGCGTTCGCTCCACCCATCCAACGAAACTGCCCTGTGCTCCTCGCAACGATGCGGGGCAACCTCAATCCACAACCGCCACCGCCTCGATCTCGATCAGCCACTCCGGCGCCGCGAGCGCCGTGACACCAACCAGCGTGCTGGCCGGCGGCTCCATGCCCTCGAAGAAGGCCGAGCGCGCCTTGCCGATGATGGGACGCAGCTCCGGCTTGTAGCCGACGACGAACGTCGTGATCTTCACGATGTTGGCGTAGCTCGCGCCGGCGGCTTTGAGCGCCAGGCCGAGATTCTGCATCACCTGCGTCGTCTGCGCGGCAAGATTGCCTTCGCCGACCACCCGCCCCTCCTCGTCCACGGAGACCTGCCCCGAGATGTAGATGGTGCGCGCACCGGAGGCCGTGACGACGTGGGAATAGGCCGGATTGTGGTGCAGGCCGCTCGGGCGGAGATGATCGATCTTGGGCATGTGCGCCTCCCTGATGTTCGTGGTTGGGAGGAGCGTAGCGGGAGGCGAGCTTGCGGGCTAGAGATGAAGTGACAGCGGCCCCGTCATCCTGAGGTGCGAGCTGCGCGGTGCGAAGCATCGCGCAGGGAGCCTCGAAGGATGAACGGCCCCGATGCTGCAGCCGGGCCGTCGCCCTTCGAGGCCTCCGCTATGCTCCGGCACCTCAGGGTGACGGTGATTCATTCAGGCACGTAGCCAGTCGAAGAGCCGCCCCGGAATGACCGCTGGCGATCAATTACACGGCTTCGTATCCTTGACGTCGAACTTGCCGAGTGCGCCCGAGATGACGAAATCGTTGTAGTCGAGCACCAGCGCACGAGAGACGCCGTTTTCGTAAAGCTCGAATGACATCGCGTAGACGGGGGTCTGCTCGCCCTCCTTCTGCTGGGCTTCGCGGTCGAAATAGCTGACGGTGACCGGCCAGCGTGTCAGCGACTTCATGTGCTCATCCGCCGTCGACGGATCGGGGGAGGACGCCGCGCGGTCGGCCGGGATGGGCTGGCCGATCACGGTCAGCGTGTTGTAGACCTTCTCGCCATTGTCGGAGCCGTCATAGACGGAGAGCTCGAGCAGCGGTTTGCCCTCCTTGGCGGCGGCGATGATGCGCTGGATCTGCTCGGTCGGAAACACCGTCCTGCCGTCGAGCGTGAAATTCTTCGTCACCGGCAGCTTCAATTTGACGTTGATGTGGTCGCCATCGCGCTCGGCCGATCCGTCGACCTGGCTCGAATCGGCATCGTTCATCCGCGTCTCGATCTTGAAGCGATAGCTCTTGCCCGACGCGTCCTCCCAGGAATTGGAGCGGAGGTCGCTGAGCGTGATCTTGCCCTCGCCGCTGTCGAGCTCGGAAACCTGGCGGAATTCCGATGTGTAGCCCTCGCAGGAATTGCCGGCGAAATTGTAGAGGATGCGCCCGCGCGCGCTGTTGATCGAACTCGAACGAGATTTGACGAGGCTCAAGTCGTACAGGGCCTGGTGCGAGAGGAACGGACCATTCGCGGCCTCAGCCCCGCCAGAAACGCCGACAGCGACAGCCACGAGCGCAATGACACCGAGCGACGTCCGGAAAAGGTGCACCATGAATATTCCTTGGGGAAATCGAGATTCGTCATTTTAATGACCGTCGCATTGCGTCGCAACTGCGGCCGCTTCACGGAAAGTTGCGCGTTTTCCCCGAAAAGCGCGGCCTTGCCTCGGAAAGATGCACCCCTGCCGGACGCCCGGTGCACCGCCCCCGCCGCCTTGCATGTCACCGCGCAATCGGCGAAACAGGCGCGCCGGCTGGCTTGAGCCGGACAGAATTTCCCAGATGACATCGAGGTCGGAACATGGCGGGCACGGTCGAGCAGAAACTGGCGGAACAGGGCATCACGCTGCACGAGGCGCCCAGTCCAGTGGCCAATTACGTGCCGTTCGTGCGCACCGGCAATCTGCTCTTCGTTTCGGGCCAGGTCTGCTTCGATCCCGCCGGCAAGCTCATCGCCAAGGGTAAGCTTGGTGCCGGCCTCTCCATCGAAGAGGGCGCGGCGGCCGCGCGCGGCTGCGCCATCAACCTGCTCGCGCAGGTCAAGGCGGCGCTCGGCGATCTCGACAAGGTCGTGCGCGTGGTGCGGCTCGGCGGCTTCATCAACTCGGCGCCGGATTTTGTCGACGGACCGAAGGTGCTGAACGGCGCCTCCGACCTGATGGTCGCTGCCTTCGGAGACAAGGGCCGCCACGCCCGCACCACCGTCGGTGTCGCCTCGCTGCCCGCGGATGCGGCGGTCGAGGTCGAAGGCGTGTTCGAGGTCGCCTGATCCGGGAGCAAGAGACGTGCGTGCTCCGGATTGGCTGACGGCGCGGCCGGTCGCGCATCGCGGCCTGCATGACATTTCACGTGGTATCGTGGAGAACATGCCGGGCGCGGTGCAGGCTGCGATCGCGGGCAAATTCGCCATCGAGGTCGACATCCAGCTCTCCGCCGACGGCGAGGCCATGGTGCATCACGATCATGCGCTCGGCCGCCTGACGGAGGACGAGGGCGAGTTGATCGAGAAGACCGCGGCCGAACTCAGGGCCGTCAAGTTCAAGGACACGTCCGAGCGGATGATGTCGCTTTCCGATCTCTGCGCCATGGTCGCCGGGCGCGTTCCGCTGGTGATCGAGGTGAAGAGCCACTTTGCCGGCGACCGCAAGCTCGTGAAGCGGATGGCCGAGGTTCTGACGTCCTACCAGGGCCCCGCCGTCGGCATGTCCTTCGATCCGGACCAGGTGCTGGCGCTGCGCGAGCTGTTGCCCTCCCGCCCGCGCGGCATCGTCGCGCAGCGGTCCTATGAGGACGAGTACTGGGCGAAGCTGACGCAAGCCCAACGCGACAGCATGCTGTACTTGCGCCACGGCTTGCAAACTCAACCGCATTTCGTTGCCTTCAAGGTCAACCATCTGCCTGCGCCGGCGCCGTGGATTGCGCGCAACGTCTTCGGCTGCGCCCTGCTCGGCTGGACCGTCCGCACGACCGAGCAGCGGACGCGAGCCGGGCAATATGCGGATCAGATGATCTTTGAGGGGTTCGTGCCGTAGGCTCCATGGTTGCATAGCGCAAGCTCTCGCGTCCCGGACGCGCTGCAACGCGCCAGCGTTGCTGCGCAGAGCCGGGACCCGTCTCTCCGCAAGCTCGTGCGGCATGGGCCCCAGTTCAGAGGCGCAGCGCTGAAGGGCGCTGCGCCGCGTCCGGGGCACGAGAGCATGTCGTGTGGTTCCCGCCCTCTTGAAGTCGCTGCTGCAATGCACGATCTTCTCTGGAGGGTTCTTCAAGATACGCGATGGCATCATCCGAAATCACGCTCGAGGCCGTGCCTTCCATCGGCGACGTTTCCGCTGAGGACTGGGACGCCTGCGCCAATCCCAACAGAGCTTGCAACGGACATGGCGCGGGAACCTCATCCGAGCTCCCAGGCGATTCCGCTCGGCTCTTAAGACCGTCCTATAACCCGTTCGTCTCTCACGCGTTTTTGTCCGCCGCGGAGAATTCGGGTTCGGCGACCGCTCGCACCGGCTGGGGAGCACGGCATCTCGTCGCCAAGCTGGACGGCCGCGTCGCCGGCGTCGTGCCCTGCTATCTGAAATCGCATTCGCAAGGCGAGTACGTGTTCGACCGCGGCTGGGCTGACGCCTATCAGCGCGCCGGTGGGCGCTATTATCCGAAGCTTCAGGTCTCGGTTCCCTTCACGCCGGCGACCGGCCCGCGCCTCCTGATCCGGGAGGGCGTCGACCGTGAGCGCATTGCGTCTGCGCTGGCGAGCGGGTTGATCGCGCTGTGCGGGGTGAGCAAGGCCTCCTCGGTGCATGTCACCTTCGCGCGCGAGGCCGAATGGAAGCTGCTCGCCGAGCACGGCTTCCTGCAACGGACCGACCAGCAGTTCCACTGGCACAATGAGGGCTTTGCGACCTTCGACGACTTCCTCGCCACCCTGAATTCGCGCCACCGCAAATCGATCAAGCGCGAGCGGCGCGATGCGCTTGCCGCCGGCATCACCATCCACTGGCTCACCGGCCGCGATATCACCGAGGAGGCCTGGGACGCCTTCTTCGACTTCTACATGGAGACCGGCTCGCGCAAATGGGGCCGGCCGTACCTGACGCGAGAATTCTTCTCGCTGATCGGCGAGACCATGAACAACGACGTGCTGCTGGTGATGGCGCGCCGCAATCACCGCTGGATCGCCGGCGCCATCAACTTCATCGGCTCGGATACGCTGTTCGGCCGCAACTGGGGCGCGGTCGAGCATCATCCGTTCCTGCATTTCGAGGTCTGCTACTATCAGGCGATCGACTTTGCGATCAAACACGGCTTGAAGCATGTCGAGGCCGGTGCGCAAGGCGAACACAAGATCGCGCGCGGCTACCTGCCGCGAACGACGCATTCGGCGCATTTCATCGCCGATCCAGGCCTGCGCCGGGCGATCGACGATTATCTCAAGCGCGAACGTGCCTATGTCGCGGAAGCCGGCCGCGAGCTTGCCGAGTTGGGCCCGTTCCGCAAGGACGCCGAAGAGGCGCCTTGACGGCTTCTCTTCGGTGATGACAGTAGGGCCGCAACTTCAGGAGCTGCCGCATGACCGCCTACGATCCCAACAATGTCTTCGCAAAGATCCTGCGCGGCGAATTCCCCTGCTACAAGGTCTATGAGGACGAGCACGTGCTCGCTTTCCTCGACATCATGCCGCGCTCACCCGGCCATACGCTCGTGATCCCGAAAGCCCCGGCCCGCAACATCCTCGACATCAAGCCCGACGACTACGCCCATGTCGCGCGCGGCGCGCACAGGATCGCTGCCGCCGCGATGAAGGCGTTCGATGCCGACGGCATCACCGTGCAGCAGTTCAACGAGCCGGCCGGCGGCCAGGTCGTGTTTCACCTGCACATGCACGTGATGCCGCGCCACGACGGCGTCGCACTGCTGCCGCCGGCGAGCCGCAAGGAAGACGGCAAGGTGCTGGAAGAGCATGCGGCGAAGCTGATCGCGACGTTGAAGGGCTAGGCCTTTCCGTCATTGCGAGGAGCGAAGCGACGAAGCAATCCAGAATCTTGGATTGCTCCGCTTCGCTCGCAATTGTGCAAGTTCACTAATTCGCTGATCGAATGGTCTGGGTCTGGACCTCGGCAAATTCCTTTGGTGTCTTGCCGCCGAGGGCCTGATGAGGCCTGAAGTTATTGTAGTAGATTACATACTCGAACAGC
>NZ_JBVUBB010000052.1:0-41881 GCF_055791185.1 Bradyrhizobium ingae | reverse complement strand
CTCAAAAACGAAATCCCAAAACGCAGGAAAGCGAGGTCCCACACACCGCTTTCCTGCAAAATCGAATACTTTCTCAAGACCATTTTTGCTTATTTTTCAGGTCAATCCGCATTCTTCACGGAGGACTATTTACGTGCGCTACAATTCAATGGTCCAAAGCAACTTGTTCCGTGTTCGCGAGATCTTTCATACGACAGAGTATACTGATTTTGAAAGCCTCTTCGAAGGACCATTGAGAGGCTGGCTTGTTGCTCAGGACGATTGCATAACAAGCGCCTGCGACAGTGCCGTTTCCTCTGATGAGTCCAAAAGGAGGTCGGCAATAGAGGTGTTGTCTCATTGTCCGAAGTCGGGAGGCGGTAAGGAGTACGAGCACATTTGGAGCGCGCTTCAGGAGTGTGAATACAACTACACTGACGCACTTTTTCGTATCGTCGAACAAAATAATAGGCCAGTGGTGCTTCAGGACTTGAAAAAGCAGGTGTTGGCGGCCTGCCAACTCCCAGAGAGCAGCGCGCGCTAGTCCTGAAGGACAACCCAGGAAATGACTGATCGAAGCGGGCATTCGGGCCGCCGCCGGCTCAAAGGGCTCTTATTGGAGCGCAGGGCTCAATCAGTCTTGCCGCCAGTGAAATCGTCGCGAACACCCCGCACTGGGCGGACGCAACAAAAAGGTCCGGGACATATCCCGGACCTGCACGTCGATCGCAATTTGCTACCATACCACAGCGGGCGTCGATTAAGACCCCTAACGCCTTGGTCCAAATTGCTGCACCACGTCTGTGATAGGGCTACACTTAACACAGGGGCATTTGCCGAGACATGTATCCTCCTAACAAAATGCGCGGCGCGTTATTTCTAGTTGAGTATATCCACCTAGCACCGCGGGACGCGGTAAATATAGGATGATATTTTCGTGACCCAGGAACAACCCATTAATACCGCAACGCAACATGCCATTGTCTCTCAAGTTAGAGGCAGTCTTCGGCGTTACGCTTTCATCTTTACCGCGCTGGGCTGTTTATTCACGGCAGTGAATGTTGCCGATCAGATGTATATTCGATCGTACGAGCGAGCCACCTTACTTTCCAGAGACCCTGGGATAATCAGTGCAGAAAGCGTCCTAGCAAGGAACAGCAATGGAGGTAGGGACTATAAAGTTGAGCTGAAGAAAAATGATGACTTCAGAACGTCATTGATAATTCTCATGAACTATTACGAGTCGACAGCTGAATTGATCGATCACTGGGCGATTATAGGGCCGATCGTAAGGTCGAGTCTTACCTGCCCTCTCGGGAAGCATGCGCGGATTTTCTTACTTGGACAGAGCAAGCCGGGTTATTGGTCCACCGACGGCGCTTTCTTCTCTTCCAATCAATTCCCTCGAACGATGTCCATGTACAAAAAAATAGAGCGCAGCAGCGAAGAGGAATGCGATGGGGATTGGCGAGGATGACCTCGGCTTTGGCGTTGGCCTTGGCGGCCGAGCGCCGACACCGGAGATTGGAATGGCAAGAACTGCGATGGTCGGGAGCGACAGCCTATGGCAGGAAATAGGCCACGAGGCGCAACGCTCGATCGACGCCGATCCGGTATTTGGCGCGGCGCTTTCCGAATCCATCCTGGCTCATCACGATTTCGCAGGCGCCTTGTCGGATCTGATCGGACGTCGGCTCGGCGGCAACATAGCGACGCACGCGCGTTTTGCGCAACTCGCCAACGACGCCTTTCGAGGCGAGCCGGACTTGGTCGAGGCGGCGAGGCGCGACCTGCGAGCGATTGTGGTTCGCGATCCGGCCATCGTCGGCTTGATGTCGCCGTTTCTCCACGTCAAGGGCTACCTCGCGCTGCAGGCCTGGCGCGTATCGCATTGGTTCTGGCAGCACGACCACGTCGATCCAGCGTTGCTCTTCCAAAACGAAGCCTCCAATGCCTTGCAGGTCAGCATTCATCCGTCGGCACGGATCGGGGCCTCCGTATACCTCGACCACGCCACGGGGATCGTGATTGGTGCAAAAACGTTGTGCTTGGCGACGACGTCACCATTCTCCAGAATGTCAGCATTGGCAGGCAGCCGGAGCTTCCTACGCGCTCGCCGCGGATCGGCCGCGGCGTTTTCATCGGCGCGGGCGCGACCATTCTCGGCGACATCCGCATCGGTGATTTCGCCAAGATCGGCGCCGGGTCGGTCGTGACCAGTGAGGTGATTGATGGCTGCGGCCGTAGCGGCGAACAGCTGCATCATTTCGTCACCGCCGGAGTTTGGGCCAGTGCCTCGCTTGAGGCCGCCTTGCTGAAGAAAGCAGATGGCCTGGTTGGTGATGACGTTCGGCCCCAACGGCGCGCCCCGCCGCGCCGCATCGCGACCGTGGCGAGAGCCGATCCGGCTGCCCATCAACCCGGGCCGGGATAATTCCTGAGACGGATTTGTAAAGCCCGCCGATCGGGGACGACGTCGTCGAGATGTGCTATGTGTTGCCCGTTCGTCTGCACCAATCTTGCGACCAGGGCCCGGGTGCCGTCCACCACGAAGACGCCGCAATCAAATTCGTTCTCCTGCTGGGTCATGCGGACGGGCTCCAGACGCGCACGCAGCCGTAGTGCGAGTATTGCTGCAAGCTCGTCGTTTTGTCCCCGGTGAGAGTCGTGGTGATAGGCAACTGGACTTGCCCGCTCGCGACGGTCAACGAGCAGCAGCGACCAGTGGGTGCCGCGGAGAGCAGGATCCGAAGCACTGGCGTCGCTCACGGGCATGAACAGGAAGTCGGCTGTATCGTTACCATCCACATTTACAATGCGCTGGAAGGCGGCGAGCATCACGTTCGCAGACCCCAGGCGCAGTTGATAGTGGGCGATGAGGGGATCGACGAGCCGCGTCCGGGCAGCGAGGTCCGGATTGTTCCGCTGCAAGTCCTGCATCAGCAGTTCGTAGTCCCGGTGGATATGTTGGTCACCCAGCCACTCCCTAGCGCCGAGCACCCGCCCGCTGGGGTCGGAAGATGGGGTTTCCAACGCCCCGATCTGATCAGCGGAGGATGTACTCGGAAACGCCGGCGCAAAATGAGCATGATCTCGCAGTTGCTGCGGGGTGAATGGCATCGGATAACCAGCGCCGGGGAAGAGATCTGACAACATAGCTCGTGAGGGCAGAGCTGCCGACTCAGGGAAATTGCGGTCCGACTGCGCGGACGGCAATGGCCACGCGGAGCTCCAGCCGGCAGGTACCTGTGCCGCGATCTGGTTCGCCTTGCGCCAAAGCTGCGACTGATCGCAACTTGCCACTTGCGGCTCGGCATAGTTTGGGAGCCAGCTTTCGCGGTGCTCGCATCCTCCGGGGGGCACGAGAGGCCCGATATCGGTGAGCGGCTGACGAGATGCTCCACCGGCCGAGGATCCGCCAGGATCGTGGACCGGCTGAATAATAACTTGTCTGCCTAGCGGATTGTTTACGGCAGGCTCCCACGCTCGGCTATCGAACGATGCCGTGTAAGGCTGAGTGTTAATAGACAAATTCGTCGGCCACTGCGACGGCCTCGGTAGGAGCCCTGCTCTGTCCAGTGCTTCGATCAGGACGCCGGGGGCCGGTTGCGGGCCATTGAATTGCGAGGGATCAAACTGCAGGGGAAGGAGATATCCGAAATCACGCGGCGGCGGCCAAGCCGGTACGGCGGCTGCCAGAGCGGATGATTGTTGCGACAGGCTTAAGGAAGACGGCATGCCTTCCCAAAAGTTCGCGAGGTCCCAACTGTCGGCGGGCAGCTGGCCAGCTTGGTCCGCTTCCTGCCAGAGTTCCTCCGGATCGAAAGCTTGCAATGGCGAATGGGCTGCCTGTTCCCCCATCTGCCAGGAGCCGACCGCGCCCGAAACACCGTCCCCGAGGCTACTGTTGCCGGACTCACGTATCAGGCCAATAGGCGGCGTAGTCTCTGTTCGCTGGTTGGAACGAGCTGCATCATCGATGATATGTTCGCCTTCTGCAGTGGAACTGTGATGTGGAGGCCCGCGATCAGCTAATGTGTTTGAGCCGCGATACTCACGAAGCGCTTGCAAGGCGGCTCTCAGCTCAGTTGACCTGTTGGCGTGAGCGATCAGGGATTCGTGATCGAGTGCAGTGATCGTTTGACCTGGCCCGAGAGATTTCGCCAAGTTGCGCAAAACCCGATAATACCGCCGGGCAGTATCCCTGGTCCACTTTCGGCGCCCAGCAGCTGCCTGGATGGCCCGGTCGATGAGAATCTCGTCTTCCACAGAGACAACTGGACCATATGGCGTGTCAGGCTCGCGATACCTCCGAAGGACCGTCAACCCGGGAACCACATACCGGTTATCCCGAAAAAACTCTTTTGCGTAGGCGACCAAGGAATTGTGATCGAGTGCATCAATAGTTTGCCCTCGCTCCCCGAGATGATTGCCCAATAGACGAAGAGCGTTAGCGTAAGTACGTGCTGTTCCTTCTGTTAGACGCTCGCACGCATTCTCGACAGCCGAGCTGATGAGGTTTCGGTCGTTGTCGGACAGATGAGGATGGTTAGGGGCTGGACGAGCAGGGACTCCAGCGACGGAAGCAGCCCCCACAGGAAAATCAATTCGTCGACGTTTGTTATGTGGGGTGTCAGGCTCGCGATACCTCCGAAGGACCGTCAACGCGGAAGCAACATTCTGGACATCCCTAAAAGACGCTTTGGCGTGAGCGAGCAGGGAATCATGATCGAATGCACCAATCGTTTGGCCCCGCTCGCCGAGGTGATTCCCCAATCTACGAAGAGCGTTAGCGTAAACGTATTTTGTTCCTTCTGTCAGCTTCCTGTGCCCAACCTCGGCCTCGAGAGCCGAGCTGATGAGGTTCTCGTCGTTATCGGACAGATGAGGATAGTTGGGGTTTGAACGCGGTGGGCCCCCTGCGACGGGAGCAGCACCGCCTTGGCGCTCTTCGGTCAAGTGCTGCTCAAAGTCCTCGTGCGCGACCTGGTCTACCTCTCCTGGCGCGGCCGGCTCTGCCTGATGTTGCAACATGGCGTCGTGCGCCTGCAGCCAACCTGGATCGAATGGATCGAAATTATCTGGGTCCACGCCAATCTCCCGCGTCCGAAGTTAGATCGTAGCAAGTTCTCCACTTCAGCGCCAAAAGCGGGAGGGGTTGAATTGATCGGGATAGGGCGACAGTCCCGCACGATCGCGGGCGACGACTTTGATCCCTGGCCGGCGCGTCAGCCAGCTGCGCTGGAGTGGCTCCATTCACCGACAGGCCCACATTCACACAGACCGTAGAACTGCGGACCTACCAAAGCTGGGCGGCGGCGATCAGGGTGAGCACACTCCGTCTCGTCTTCTTCCTTGTCTTCTTCGTCATCATCCGCTCCATCTAGCTGTTAGCTGCTCTATGTGATGGCCGGGGCCCCATTGATCACTTCCCAGTTACTATCCAGCATAGTACCCGCCAAATAGAAACGCCGCGCAAAATGCCGGGCGTTTCTATTGGCGGTTGACGGAGCGGTCGCCTTCCAACTTAACTGAGGGGCCCAAAAAACGGGCCATCTCGCTTTGTCTTTAAATGGCCGCAGCCTTCCAGATGTGATCGAGGGAGCACGCTACCCCAATTCGCTCGTTGACGCGCGCAGCAGTGCCTCCAGTTTACGCCCGCCTTGCTCGATCGCCTCAGACCAATGGCCGAACCGTTCCTGCGCGACGACTTCGAACGACGGGTACCACAGTGGCTTTCCGCCAGCCTGGGCCCAATACCAGGGATAACCGCATGGCACGAAAACCACGCCAGGAACTCCGAGTGCTCCGGCGATATGGACGGCGAAGCTGTCGGGCCCTACCACGGCGTCGAGATTGGCGATCGCTGCGATCAATTCCGCAGGGCGCTCGATATGCACACCGGCATCGATCGGCTGACGCCATCGCTTCATGTCGTGGCGTTGCGCTCCACTCATCAAACTGATCGGCGTGACCGAGTGTGGAATCACAACGGCGACCTCATCCATCGATAGGCCAAGAGCGCCGCTCTCCCATAAGATTCCTACCCACGGCCTTGCGAACACGGCCAAAGCATCGCGCCACTTGGCGAATAGCTCGGCATCGGGACGCAGGTACGGAACGCCATCTGCAATGGTGCAGGCGTCGATCGACAGAATGCGCAATAGCGATTGCAACGGCGTAGCTGAGAGTCCAGGTCTCGGCTCGTCCACAATCACCGGCTCAGCGAGGTGGGCAAGAAGAGCCTGATAACGTGGCTCCGCGACCACATGCACATCTTGCTGGCTCGTCAGCCGGCGCAAGAGGCGAACGAGCGCCACGAACTCGAGTGCGCCGGTCGTCGGGGGGACGAGTATCCGCGTCACAGGCTCCAAGGCGGTCGGGTCGGGTGACGGGAAGCGACCGAGCGTCAGTTCGAGCGTTTTCTGTAAAGACTTCGCTGCTTCATTCTCTGGCTGCGCCTGCGCGACGCGGTCGACAAGCTTGAGGGCTTCATTGAACCGGCCAACGAGTTGCAGGACACGCACCAGAGCAATCGCGGCGGAGTGGTCCGATTTTTGAGCGCGAACGAATTCCGTCAGTTGCGCAATGCCTCGGTCCGTTTCACCCTTGGCAATCGTAACGCGGGCCAAGATTTCGCGGGCACCAACATGAGCCGGCGCATAGGCCAGTAACTTCTCGCAGGTCGTCTCCGCTTGCGACCAGCGCCCTGTTGCGGCGCGGCAATAAGCCAGATGCAAGAGGCCGTCTGTATCGAGTGGGGCGCGCAGATGCGCGCGTTCGGCAAGGTTGAGCGCCTCGTCGAATCGGCTTCGTTCGAGCATAAGTGCCGACAAATGGCCCAGCGCATCGGGATCGTCTGGAGCAATCTCGAGCGCACGAAGCAGGACAGTCTCAGCCGACGAGCTGTGGCCCAAGGCGAACTCGATGGCTCCGAATTGAAGGAGAGCGCGCGTATTGCCTGGCTCGTTGTCGACAACCGTCTCCGTCATCGCGCGGGCATCCGTAACGTTGCCGCGGCTCAACAGGGCTCGAGCGAGCGCTAGCTTAATCGCACCGTTGCGTGGGGCGAGAGCAACCGCGCGTTCGAGGCAGATCATCGCCTCCTCAGCGCGGCCGAGCAATTGGTGGGCGATGCCGAGGTTGGTGATGAGGCTCGCATGTTCGGGGTAAATGGTCGCCGCTTCTGCCAGCATATCGAACGCAAACTCGGTCTGTCGCCGCGCAAGCGCCAATGTGGCCCTTGCATTGAGCGTATCCGGATCGCTTGTGGCAGGGATCTCCTCTAGTAGCGCTTCCGCCTCCTCGATACGGCCGGCGGCAATAAACTCCTGGGCCGTTTGAACCCGGTCTTGCCTGCTCGGAGCGGACATGCCAGCGGACGGCATCGGTTATGCAACCGTGACGCGTTTGCCGTCGAGACGGAGATCCTCGCTCACCGCGCCGACTTTGATAAGGGCTATTTCAGAAGCAATGCCAGTAACCCTAATGGCTCGCGTTTCGGTCTGCAAAACGTCGATGCGCTCAATCACCGTGGCACGGTCAACTACGTTTGCGGTGGGCGACCCGGTGCTCGCTTCCTGGGGCCGCGCCGAGGATTGGACATGATCCGCGATTAACGTGTCGAGTTTACTGATCCAGGTGCCTTTGTTCGCGAGTACCGAAAACAATTTGGGCAGCAGATCGACACTATCGGCGCGAAAGGAGGCGCGCTGACGCGCCGCAAGAGTGATGGTCTTGGCTTCAATCGAAATGTTGTGACCTCCAAGTAGGCCGACCACTGCAAGCCGCTCGCTCGAGCACGGTCACGACAAAAAGCTTGATCCACGTGGGTCGGGAGCAAAACATGTCCTGTGGCTAAGGTCGGGCGAGGGATATCCGACAGCTACCGTCAGCTGTGGCGAGTGCTAGCGAATTCCGCAATGCGCTGACTGACACGACACGGGCCGTGTTATGTTCGAATTCTAGCAAGCGCTCTGCCGTCGACAAAATGTGGGCCTTTGTGGCGCGGATCGTCATCGTCATTCTTGCTCTCTGGTCAGCTACAGGAAGATGATCTGGTCCTTTTGTATGACTTCCTTCTTACCGGTGCTGGACATGGTCTCTGCTGCTCGGGTGACAAGCTCGTGCTGCGCCGTGCTTGACTTGCCCTGCCTCACATCTTCTTCTGTAACGGACACGCTGGTCTTGCAGATCTTGGTGTCGCGGCCGACCACCTTCAGGTCCTCAACGGGTACGTATTTGAAATTGCTTGTTTTGAGAATTGTTTGACTACTATCGGCCGACTTGAAGTCGGGTCCAAATACACACTTAATCGACTTGCCGATCACTTGCTTGACGTCGTCGCCTTGGACAATGTTGAGGTTGTTGCCAACCGTGACAGATTGCCTATCGCTCAGATTAAATGCACATTCTCTTGAAATCTTATAGGTGAACGCTTCTCCAAAGAAGATTGATACTTTCCTGGCCATCGTCAGCTGGGTAGCCGCGCCGCGCATACAAGTGAGTTTTGTTCCGTCGAAGAATTCCTCGGTATTGCCCATAATCCGCTTTTCGGTGTTGCCAGTGGTCGTTTCTACTTTGTCACCCTTATTGACCAGTTTGACCCGGTTCGAAGCCGTCAGGGTGATGTCTGCGGACGTCGCAGCGCTGCCAGCAGTGATTGACACGCCATTCTCGGCGGAGATCTCATAGATGCCTTTTGGCACCTTGTGCTGGACGTTGCCGTTCGTGATCTCCATCGTTTGGCCGCACCCGATTTTCAACAGTGCCGCGCCTTCGACATTTGTCTGCAAGTCCTTGTTGGTGAAGGCAAGTATGCCAGCGTTGTCGCTTTCATGCTCGCGGGGCACTGCCGGATCATCGTTGACCGTCGCCGTGAGACCAGTGACAAGTTTTGCCTCTTCGTCCGAATAAGAGCCGAGGCGCAGATAACTCGACTTGGTCAGAGGAGAAGAAAAAGCTTCTGGAACGCTCAGTCGCATGTTGGCATTTGGCATCGTTGAATTCCCTAATCGTTTGGCTGTAGGCGCCCTAGCGCTGCGTCATCAAGCGGATTTGAGAGGTCAATATCGAAAGCCCGAAGGCATTCGGGTTGGGACCGTCGTTGTGCTTGGTTGGCATGCCCACTCTGGTTGCCGCTGACCCGCCGATTGACAAATCGCCCGATCCAGCCCTGGCGCGGCCCGGACCCATGACAAGACCAGAGAAGACGCCCAGCGCCAGCTGCGCTGGCTCCATTCATCAACAGGCCCACATTCACACAGACTGTAGAATTGTCGACCTACCAAAGCTGGGCGGCGGCGATCAGGGTGAGCACACTCCGTCTTGTCTTCTTCGTCCGACGAGCGCCAAATTGTAAGTTTGCATGCTCAGATACGGGTCATGCATCAGTTGAAAAGGAGTCGAAGGCACCCACAAGCTCGTTCATTCCGATATCGGCGCGTTCGCGATACGGTGGTACGTCGTTAGGATCGTCAAAGTCATCGCTCATGGAAACTGTCTGTGCTTTCTGGTCGAGATCCGCTCGGACAGGCGAACCGATCTGACCCGTTGTCGAGTCGCTTCCAAACTATCTTTGTCGCCCTCGTGCATCATATTCCTCCTCAGTGCCGGGGGGCGTCGAGGATGAGAGGTCAAGTTGAGGCGTGCAGCCCAGCCGCTTCCCGCTCTTGGAGCTATAACTACGGTCGTTGCACGGCGGTTTGGTCCTGTCTTTTCATCACGGGGTGGTTTGTCGATTGTCGATTTTTGTCTATTCGTATTTGACTTATAACGATCTTTTTAAACTGGCGCGGGGTTTGAAAGCATGCTATATTGTCAAATATGGTTGGTCAAAATCGAAGACTGTTAAACCGGCTGGAGCATGAGCTTCCGGAAGGAGTTCTCGTCGATGCAGCGTGGTTTAAGAAACGCGGCTATTCGCGACAACTCCTCAGCCACTATGTGAGCGCTGGCTGGCTTACACAGCCAACCCGTGGTGTTTACTGCCGGCCGCGCGGTTCATTGTCCTGGCAGCAAGTCGTGATCTCGCTTCAAGCCTTGTTGCAGTATCCCCTGCTCATCGGCGGTCGCACTGCGCTCGAACTGCAGGGCTATGCTCATTATCTGCCGCACGAGCAGGCAGAGGTTCATCTCTACGGACCCAAACCGCCGCCGACATGGCTCGACAAGTTGCGGCTCAAGACGCGCTTCGTCTATCACAATGACCGAAAGCTGTTTCGCAGCGCGTTGCCCATGAAGGGGCTCACGCAGCTTGAGGGCGGGAAAAAAAAGCCGGATTCCGACGGGGGGGCAGACAGTTGGACGATCCAGAACTGGGGACAATGGAATTGGCCTTTAGCCTTATCGACGCCGGAGCGCGCCGTACTCGAGCTTCTCGACGAGTTGCCAACGCGCGAGAGTTTTCATCAAGCTCATGTCTTGATACAAAGCCTGTTCAATCTCAGCCCGCGCCGTCTCCAAAAGCTCCTCGCCGATTGCCGCAGTGTCAAAGTCAAAAGGCTGTTTTTCTTCTTCGCCGATCAGCATAATCACGCTTGGCTTAAGCGCCTCGACACGAAAACGATCGATCTCGGCAAGGGAAAACGCATGCTGGTGAAGGGCGGCAAGCTCGATAAAATCTACCAGATCACCGTGCCCGCGGATTTCGATGGCGTACGCTGACATCTATCGCCGGCAAGTGACGCTTCTCTTGCGTTTGCTGCCATTCGTCGCGGATGAGAAGTGTTTCGCCTTAAAAGGGGGCACCGCCATCAACCTCTTTGTTCGCGATTTGCCGCGCCTCTCCGTGGATATCGATTTAACTTATCTTCCGATCCAGTCGTATCCGGACTCTCTGAAAGAAATCAATGCAGCGATGGCCCGCATCGAAACTCGCATCAAAGTGGGCATACCCGGCTCAACTACGGCCGTTGGCGGTAAAGAAGCCAATACCCACTTGCTGGTGCGTGCCGACGGCGTCACAAACGAGATCGAAGTCACGCCCGTCCTGCGCGGTTGTGTATACGAGTCCGAACCGAAAGCGGTGACCGAACCCGTCGAAGACACGTTCGGCTTCGCGGAAATGCAGGTTCTGTCGTTTGCGGATCTCTACGCTGGAAAGTTTGTTGCCGCGCTTGACCGTCAGAATCCCCGCGACTTCTTTGACACCAAGGAATTGCTCGCCAATGAGGGGATCGACGATTCGTTGCGGCGCTGCTTCCTTGTCTATCTCGTCAGCGCTTCAAGACCGATGCATGAAATTCTGACCGCGCGGCGCCGGGACATGACCTCGGATTATGAACGCGGCTTCAAGGGCATGACCGAAGAGCCAGTCACCCTCGACGAACTCAACGCAGCCCGTGAGACCTTTATCACGCAGATCGTCGGCAACATGCCGGAAAATCACCGCAAGTTTCTTGTTTCCTTTGTGCGCGGGACGCCGGACTGGACCTCGATCGACTTGCCCGAGGCCGCCAATCTGCCTGCGGTAAAATTCCGGCAACTCAATCTCGATAAGCTCACGAAGGAAAAGCGCGACGCCGAGATTGCGGCTCTTGAGAAGGTGCTGGCACAATAGGCTTCTACAGAGCCCTTGGCATATAGATTTTCTCACCCTCTCTAAATGGTTGCATAGCGAGCGATAAGAAGATCGAGTGCGCCTCAGAGTATCGGCGTCTCCTTGACGATATCATCATAGTTTTCTTCCGCGAGTTCTTCGGCCAACTAAATATGCGACGTCGTGTTCCTTCGGGCCGAATTCGACTCACCAATCGAAGGAACTGTGCCGTGGTCGAATTTCTTGGTCATTAGCCAAAGCTTGAACACGCCAAAACCGCCCTTCAGCTAATTGCAAAAAACCCAAGATGCTCCGACAAAGATGCAGCTTATCGGCGCGGCAACGCGTTAGGTGTCGCAGAAGACCGTATTGCGGCGCTCGAGGCTGTCGTCAGGGCACTTGCCGTCTCAAGGACGGCCACCGGACGCGCCGTAACCATCTCAAGGGCCGCGACGGCGACCGCATCAACGCCGTGCTCGCGCCGCCTGCTACAACTTCAGCCTGCTCCGCCGCTGGCTCGCGGAACTTTTACGCGGCCTGTTATGGATGCTCTGTCGCCACCTATCGCAACAACACCTTGCGTAAAACGGTGCTCAGAAACGTTCTTCACAAACGACTACATGGCTAAACCCACGGCAAGCCGTCCTTCACGGGCCCGGATGCGCGTTTAGGATGGCGTCCGAGACGACCTCATCTGGAACGATGCTCGGTGAGGCTTGCTCGTCACTCTCCCGGCCCACGCAACGCAATTGCGCCCGGCGGCCTTTGCGTCATATAGCGCCCGATCCGCCTCTTCCAACAATAGATGAGGATCGTCAGCGAACGTATCCCGCCAAGCCAATCCTGCGCTGATACTGACGCTGTGTCCCGGCAAGCCGGGATGAGGCAGGTCAACAATGGAGACTGCCGCCCTCAAGTCCTCGCAAAGGCGCTCCAGTTCGACGGCTGAAATCGAGGGGATTATCGCAGCGAATTCCTCGCCACCATATCTAACAATCGAAATGCCTTCTTCATGGGCCTTGCGAGCGAGCGCCTGCGCGACCATCCGAAGGCAGACGTCGCCGGCGATATGACCGGCCGAGTCGTTGTATTTCTTGAAGTGGTCGACATCCATCAGGATCGCGCCGATGCTTCTACATTCTTTCTCCGCGAACAGCCGTGCGGCATCGGTCTCGAAATGCCGCCGGTTTGGAAGCCCAGTCAAAGCGTCGGTGTTGGAGATGCGCAGAAGCTCTCGATTCACCCCGCTCAATTCCATTGCCGCATATTCGTAGCGGAGCGTTTCCAGGAACCGTCGCCGCCGATCAATCTCGTTCTTTCGGATCACCAGCAACACGGTCAGTGACGCCGCAGTAGCGATGATCGTATCGCTTACGAAAGAAGTCGAATTCGCTCCGAAAAGTAACGGCAGGGTTGGGTGTAAGACTGCAGCAGAAAAGCAGGTAACAAGTCCGGCAAAAAATGAAATTGGTACGGCTGCGAGACATATGGCAAACACCATGATCGCGGCGAGCATATAGTTCTCCATCATCGCCGGCGGCGCTGACGCTCCCGCGAACTCGATGACAGCCATAGTCGATATGATCGCGGCGCCATAGGCGAAGCTGATCTGCAAGGCATCGCGAGAACGCAACCCACAGGCCGCGACGCCGACACAAAAGAGTGCGACGAGACAACGCCAATGCCATGCCGCGGCGAAAACCTCGACGTTGTGTGAACGGTCAAAGCCGATCGCGGTAAGCATCAAAACGCCGCTGACCGCGGAGGAGCGCGCCATGTGACGAGCCATCGAACGTCCGCGTTGAAGCGCATACATGCCCTCCAGCTCGGGCCGGAAAGACCAACAAGATGCGCGCGCAATCTCGCTCTCGAAATCGGTACGATCCATGTCAGCGTCAAGCTCATTGAAAAATCACGCGATAGTGGTCCAGGAGAGGTTAAGAATGGGTGCCGGCAACGCAGCCATGTGGACCGCCAGACATCATCCGTAAATTTACGGAATGACCGAAAGCTGAAAACCGACGACCACTCGGCTTCACCTATGTATACATCGACCAGTGCGTCAGCTGCCCCAGCCGCGTCCCGCCGGGCCGATTCCGGGGAATTCGACAATGAAATCTCGGCCCATCACATCGACTGTGCTCTTGTTGCAGATCAAACTGGTCTGCGCGCAAAGGAGCTGGAACTGGCTTTCCCGATAAGACCGATACGTTCCGACTCGAGAGGATGAAAGTGTGGCCTAATTCGCAGGCCCGGATTGTTTGTCGCTCTCTATGCAAACGCAGATTTGAACGTGAGTTTTCTGGAAGAATCCCGAGGTCGGATCGATGCTCTTACCCAATCCGGACAGGATCGAGGGGGAGGGGTCATGTTCCAGATGGCCAACTCAGGCGGTCAGAAGCTCCCGTTGAAACAGTGCGAGGCATATTCATCGAGGGCTCGAATACTCAGGCTCACCATGGCCCGTGTAAACTGGAACGTCCTTTGGAACGTCCGGCATCCCGGAGATATGATCGAGATGGCGATGGGTCATGAACACGCCCTCGAGAGGAACGCCCTCCGATTTGATGACCGACAATGTGTCTTGCCGGACTTGCATCCTTTGGATTTTTGCAAATTGTCTCAGGACCCATCCGACCCCTAGGGCTTCGCGATCCTCCGCCAGCCGCTTTGAAACACCGGTATCGACCAGGAAAAACCCCTGCGCGTTGAGCAGTCCGCGGCTGAGCGGCAGTTGGCTTGCCGGCGAATGACCTCAGGTGCGGGTCACGACGCGTAAATGATTGCACGCGTTGCCCCCGCGGCAATGATCTTCGTACCATCGAGGGGCGGAATCAGTCATGATCCTGCGGAGTTCACAGCCGATGATGAGTTGATCGCGGGCGCAAACGTACTTCTCGATGTCGCCAGGAAGTTGAGCCAATGACTAAGAAGGCTTGATGCTTGGGTGAGCTGAGCCGGCAGAATGTCAAACACGCGGACGCAAACGTGAGGGTCTAACGCCGCCCTTATACGATGGACGCGAACAGGGCTGGGTCGAAGGCCCCCTCGTATTCGAAGGTCGCTGTACCCGTCATCAGCACGTGATCGTCGCGCTCGCGCCATTCGATGCCGAGCTTGCCGCCGGGCAGCGTGATCTTGACCTTGCGCTCAGCTCTTTTTAGGCGCGCCGCTGCAACCGCGGTGGCGCAGGCCCCCGAGCCGCAGGCCTTGGTCACGCCGGCGCCGCGTTCCCAGGTCCGGATCGTGATGTGGTTGCGATTGACGATATTGGCCAGCGTGATGTTGGCGCGCTGTGGGAAGATCGGATGATTTTCCAGGAGGGGTCCGAAGTGGCAGAGATCATAGGCGTTGACGTCGTCAACCCAGAAGATCGCATGCGGATTGCCCATGCTCACCACTGACGGCGAATGCAGGATCGGATTGTCGATCGGTCCGATCTGCAATTCGATGTGGCGGGTGTCGCGAAACTCTTCCGCCAGCGGAATGTCCTGCCAGCCAAATTTTGGCGTACCCATGTCGACGGTGTAGAGATCGGTTGCCGGGCCCTGCCAGCAATAGAGGAGGCCGGCGCGCGTCTCGAACGTCGCCGCGGTCTGGCCGGTCTCCTCGAAGATGCGCCGCACCACGCAACGCATGCCGTTGCCGCAAGCGCCGGCTTCAGAGCCGTCATTGTTGTAGATGCGGACGAAGGCTTCCGTGCCCGCCAACCGCGGTTTGTGAAGCACCATCAGCTGGTCGTAGGGAACGCCGCACACAGACGCCACCAGACGCACATCGTCGGACGTCAGCGGGGCAGCGGAATCGCGCATGTCGACGACAACAATCTCGTTGCCGATGCCGTTCATCTTGGCAAATGCGCGATTGGCGAGCGTGCTCATAGCAGTACCCTTTTTCCCACCTGCCATGGAGAGCTCCCTATTGGCCGCGCTTTCTCCAGCTGATGCTAGTTAGCAGGTTCTTCCGAAGTAAAATGCTCATTTGCGTGGGTAAGCGAGAGGGAAATCTGCGATATCTAGGTGAAATTGTAGCGCAGTGATCAGATCAAGGGCGGTATCTTTGATGAACCTGGTCGGCAGAATTCGATCACCACTGGGCTCGACCATGATGATCGCCCGCAAGCCCCTCGAAGTGCCACCGCATATCGCACGCGCGTTTCTGGCGGACGTGCGGGCCTACTTTCGGGCGACCTCCGAACGGAAGCGCGACGAAATTGCTTAGCACCAGTTGCATATCTTTAATTCGTACTTCCGGTCGGGCGACAAGAAGATAGGGCTAAGCGACGTGCGGAACCTGTTCGAATTGATGCGGGACGAGATTGAAAATTAGGAATCGCTGTCCCCTTGTGCCAGCGCGTCGGGTTTATCGGCTGCAATGGCCCGCGGGAATATGCTGTCGTAGATCGTGCGCGCCTCGCTAACCCGGAAGCCGCCGCACGCAAGCTGGTCGAGATCGCCGTCGGCATCGAGCCCGTCCAGGACGGCCGCATCCATATGGAGAAGATCAACGCGCCGTTCCTCCACACGCTGAAGGCCAGCGGGGAGGAGTTCGGCGCCGGGATCAGAATGGCGGTCGAGCACGGCTGGCTCGAGCTGCAGGAGAGCGGGACCTACGTCCGGCTCTTGAACAGAGAGTCCGCCGACTGAGGCGGCCTCCTATCTCGCTATTTCTTTTGGCTTTGTAGCGCTTTGGAGACGCAGGCATTGAAAGATTGCGTGTTTCCGCCAGCGCCATTTCGGCCATACTCCCAGTGGCCGCTGACGGGATCGCAGCGGCCACCTACCTCAATCGAGCATTTTGATTGGACGTCATTGCAGCTCTTGTTTTGCCAAGGCGGCAGAAGTGATGAAGATTGAAGCTAAAGCGAGTGCACGAAGCACAGTTGTCAAATTCAAATGCAAGATTTCACTCCCAATCCCTGAGGGGACTCAACAACAATAAAAAATCACACGATAAGCTCACAACAGCCTTACGCGGGGGACTACGGTGGCAGAACGAGGCCGGGGGCCGCCTTCGAGGATCCGATCAAGGTATATGAGCGCAAGCTGGTGAAGTTGCGACCATCCGCCGGCTGGCCGAGATCGGGTTGAGGGCGAAAAGCGAACCACTCAGCCGGCTTGCACTTCGCAAGCGCCTGCCCTTTCCGATTGATAATTTTGAATGCTCGTATCAGCGGTGCCGCAGACCGCCGTGCACATTCGGAGAGTGGGCCGTGATCAGGTTTTTGTGCTTCAGGGCCGCCGCTTCGGCCTCGCGTGCAAGTCGTTCAGCCTTTAACCTCTCGCGGTTTGCATGAAACGCCGCTTGGATGCGTTCATACTCGGGCATCGCTACTTTGGCATCGGTTTCCTTGAAGGCCCTTTGCGCCTCACGTTGGGCGGCAGTGGGCGGCTTCCATCCGTAATTTTTATGAGCGGTCATTCCCTCCTCCTTCGGTGATAGCCGTGGGGGCTTGTTGGGTCCGACCCTCAAAGTCTCTTCCTGTTTGTCAGTTACGGCAATCGAATATTTGCCAGTCGTTACCCCGCCGGCCATGGATCCGCCCGGCTGGCTCACGGTCACCTGCAACGGGAGTCCGGTCCATCACTTCGCGCAGCGCACGCACAGAGGCCGATTACGAAGCCTGGCCCCACCAGCGGGACTGGACGGCATGGAAGGAGCGAATGCACCACCTGGCGCTCCCACTGACATGGGCGTGTCATTTGTCCTCATCGCACACCCTCCTTCAGCACCCAGCGCTGGTTCTGTGCGTCATAGCTGTAGATCGTCGGATCTGGCTTGCGCGTGCTCCCGCTTGCCTTCCATTCGTCCAGCGTGATGACGCGCTTCCGTCCAGGATGCGACGGATCGATGCGGCGATAAGGCGAGATATGCGCGATCGGCTCGATAGTCGGGGGAATCTTCATCTGCGACCGCCAGGATCGGTTGTGTGGTCGGAATTCCGACTTCGGCATGCCTGCACGTCTGCTGGCCTCGATCGCCTGGTGGATGCGCACAGCCGCATCCGAAACGACCACGTACGCGACCGGGCCGTCGTGCAGGTACTTCATTAGCACACTCCCTGCACGAAAATCAGTGCGGCAGTGATTGCGCGGCCGAAAATCGCAAGAAGCAAAGCAGCCATGACTTTCGGCGACGACGGGCGACATTAAGACGCCAGCCCGCCGAATTTGTGGATAAGCTACCGCCTCAGCCGTCGGGCATGCGCCGCCTGCCGCTGCTTCGTGCGTTTGCGCATCCTTTTGGCGCGTCTCGACATCTGTCTTCCTTCAGTTGCGTTGCGAACACTTCGTCAGTCTAGGCCCTTAATCCTGCTACGTTGGCCGGCGAGCGTGTGTCGCCAGCCGCTGGTGGTTCCGCTCCCAATGTGACCTGTGCTGCGGTGCGAATTAACTCGTGTTTGATCTCGCTGTGGCGCATACTGACGCCATCACCGTTCCGCGTCCTTGGCATGTTCCGGTGATTGAGAGTGTTGTGCTCCCGCCTACGCGTAGGGAGGCGCAATGACCGAATCTCGGCGCCCGTCGTCCACCCCACCGGTTGCAATTGAGCGCCCCACCTGTCCGAGGTGCAAGGCGTCGATGATGCTCGTGAGCATCGAGCCAGAGCGCCCGGGCGTGGACTTGCACAGGTTCCAGTGCGCCGTGTGCAACGACGTACTTGCGATCCTTGCCGCTTACGAAGATCCTCTGCACTCCAAGGCCCTTGGCCGCTGGCTTCAAGGCGATTTGCATCCACCGAAGTGAGGTCGAAGTAGATCGATACCGCGCAGGCTTCATCGAGAAGCCCGAAGCTTATGAGTGAGCCATGACAGTCTTCATCTACGTCAACACAAGCAAGCAGGTCGGCGACAAAGAGCACATCAAGGTGTTTGCCAACCAGGACGCGGCCGAGAAATGGTTCGAGGAAAACGACCCCGAGGGCGTGGCGTTCGAATATGAGGTTTAAGAATGAACCGGATCGGCCGCGGGACCATTTACGTGATGCTGGTCATCGTGGTGCTCCTGGTCATTTGGCAAATTCTTGCTGCCTGGCCGGTGTGACGGCCCCCGCGGAAGCAGCGCCATGTAAGGCCCACGTCAGGTTATCGCCGTAAGATCACCCGCTACTTGCGCTGGAGGGTCAGATGGCAATCAGACCCCTGTTGATAGTTCTTTGCATTTTGCCGTTGAGCACATCCCCGGCTCTTTCCAAAGGTGGCGGCTTTAATTCAGACCCTCCTTGGAATCACGAGCATATCGACGTCTTGCCTGCCGACGTCCGCCATTACATCGCAGAGATCTGCAAGGGACCGCCTCAAGCCCAGCACGACTTTGCAACCTACAACCCACGAGAAAGACGCTGGCGGATAAACTTGGAATACCTCCGATGTGAGGGGCTGCGTGGCGACTATCGTCGAGGCAACCAGTGCGTTGACGTGGACTTCGTAGAAGTGGGTTCCCACTTTCGGCTCGCCAGGAAACAATATGCGGATTGTGGGTTTTGAGGACCAAGCCTCCGTTGAGAAATAGAACAAAGTAGTAAAACGGAGTGGGCCGGCCAGGCATCAATTGGCGGGCCGCGCCGGTGGGCCTGAGTCGCGCGACAGGCGAGGTTGAGCCAATGTTAGTTGCGTTCGGTGCGGAGCAGGGGCCTCGCCAAGACACCCGCCAAGTAATTGGCTACGTTCAGACGATGATCGGTTGCGGCAACCTCACGCGCGCGAGAGACGTTGGCGACATTGCCGTCCAAGTCACCGTCGGCGATCCAGTCTACGAGGGTGACGTGATCGAGACTGCGGTCGATGGGCACGTCGGAATTCGTTTCATCGACGGCACCCAGTTCAACATATCCCGCGGGCCGCGCGTGGTGCTCCGCCCCGAGTCTCTCACGGACGACACGTCCGCTGGCAGCCGCGGCCGGACCAACACTGGTGGATTCGGAATGCTGTCGCTCGCGGCATTGACCTTCGCCATGATGAAGGAGGCCGAGGCCGCGGACTCGAACGTCACATTCCTGGACAATGACAGCATCACTTACAAGGACCTTGAGCACGGCACTTTCGAGCTCACAACCAAAGAGCTGATCCCCGACACCTCATCGTTGAGGATCCCGGAGAGACGGTCGTGCTGAGCAAGATCGGCTCCTCGGTCAGCGTGAACCAGGTCGGAAACTCCGCAAGTCGAATGGAGGAGTTGCGCGCGGCGCAGCAGGACGTGCTCGCTAACCTAGAGAAAGGGGTTCGAAGCAACCGGTTCTAGTACCCCTCCTTTCGCCACGCCGCTGCCGCTGGAACCGATCAATTGTGTCCCGACCGAAGCCCTATCGCCGCTAAATTCACTTCCCGCCATTTCCGTCGATCGTCATCCGGTCAATGAGATCATAATCGTACATCCGCCGCCGACGCTAGCGATCACGAGCATCGCCGGACAAATCGACGTTTCCACAAGCGACATCATCAACGCCAGCAAAGCTGATGCCGGGGTCGAGATCATAGGCACAACCTCGGGTGTGGAGAATGGGCAGGTCGTTAAGGTCACCATCGTCGATAGCTCCAACCACGTCGTCTACAGCGGCACGACCACGGTCGCCCACAACAGCTGGTTTGTTAACCTCAGCCCAGCACAGGCCAAGTCGCTGGCCGACGGCATCTACACGCTGACGCGCGGACGTGTCGAATACGTTCGGTGATCCCGCGGATGCCTCCCGGACGATCAGGGTCGACGAGACTCCTCCAACAATCGCAATCGAAACAATCGTCCGTCACAACGTCGTTAACGCCAATGCGGCGAGCGCCGGATTCGCTATCGCCGGCACTGTGTCGGACGCAGAGAACGGCCAGCCGGTAACTGTGAAGATCGTCGACAGCTCCGGCCAGGCCGTCGATACATTCACCACCACGCTGACAAACAACACCTGGTCAGTGAGCGTCACCTCGACCGAAGCAAGACTACTGTGCGACGGCAGCTACACGGTGATGGCGGACGTCTGGGACACGGCCGACAATCCGGCTCCGGAGGCAGCCCAAGCGATCACGGTCGACGAGACGGCGCCGAAGGTGACCTGGTTGCCGCAGGCTGAGAGCGGCGTCGAGGGAACGGCGATCGCACCGTTCTGGACGAGCGCCGTTGCGGTCACCGGGACGACCGCCGGTCGCGGGGCGATCTGCACTCCAGCGATTCTGGTTGGGGATCGCGCAGGGGATGACCAGCGGGGATGCTGCATTGGCGGCTGGTATGTCGCAGCCTGTCGGAAGCAGATTGTTCCGACAGGCGGGCGGCATGGCACCAGCGATGTTCAGATCTTCGACCAAGCCGCCGTCCGGGCGGTACCTCTCGTTTGCGGAACGTGAGGAGATTGCACTTCTTCGCGTTCAGGGCCATTCGAGACACGAGATCGGACGCCGACTTGGCCGATCCGCCTCGACCATCTCCCGTGAGCTACGACGCAATGCCGCGCAGTGGCGGCTTGGACTATCGTGCGTCGACAGCCCAATGGCACGCCGAGCGATCGGCCCGTCGACGCAAACCGAGCAAGATTGCGCTCAACACAACCTTGCGCACTTATGTGGAGCAGCGACTGGCCGGCGTCGTCACGACCCCGAGTGGCGCTGCCGTTCCTGGTCCCGCCGTTCTGTGGAAGGGCCGCCGGCATGGTCCGCGAAAGGATCGGCGATGGGCCAGGGCTTGGAGCCCGGAGCAGATTGCCCGACGCTTGCCGATCGACTTCCCGGACGGCAAGACGATGCGCATCAGCCACGAAGCCATCTATCAAGCCCTCTTCGTTCAGGGTCGGGGAGCGCTACGCCGCGACCTGTCGGCCTGCTTGCGAACGGGGCGCGTGTTGCGGGTCCCCAGGGCGCGCGTACGCAGGCGAGGCAAGAGCTTTGTCTCGCCGGAGATCATGATCAGTCAACGCCCCGCCGAAGCGGCCGATCGCGCGGTGCCGGGTCACTGGGAGGGAGACCTCATCCTTGGTCTTGGCAGCTCGGCAATTGGCACGCTGGTTGAGCGTACGACACGCTTCACGATGTTGCTGCATCTTCCCCGGCTTGCGGGGCATGGCGAAGCTCCGCGCATGAAGAATGGGCCTGCTCTTGCAGGACACGGAGCTGAAGCGGTGCGCGACGCGATTGCGCGCACCATCATCAGCTTGCCCGAAGAGCTGCGTCGTTCGCTGACCTGGGATCAGGGAGCCGAAATGGCTCAGCACGATCGTCTTAAGATCGACGCGGGTGTCCAAGTCTACTTCTGCGATCCGCAAAGCCCGTGGCAGCGTGGCACCAACGAGAACACAAATGGGCTGCTGCGTCAGTACTTCCCGAAAGGCACCGACCTGAGCGTCCACAGCGCCGACGAGCTCGCCGCCGTGGCCGCGGCCCTCAATGCCCGACCGAGAAAAACCCTGGGTTGGAAAACGCCGGCAGAGGCGCTTGACGAGTTGCTGTCGTGAGTGAACACAATCGGTGTTGCGACGACCGCTTGAATTCGCCCTGTCTGCTCAGATCGCAACCTGAAGCGAATGTCGGTATCGGTGGTTGTGCTACCCGCAACTAACGATTCTCTTGCGAAAGCAAGACGCTCAAAACCCAGGCTTCCGAAAGGACGTCGGGGTTTTTCTTGTTCGCAGCGAACCGGAGGATCGCGGCCAGGTCGCCGCGCAGCACGATCGCCAGCTCGGCCTCGTCAGGCACAAGCGTCACCTGATCGACCAGCGTTCGGAACACTTCAGCCGCCTCGGCCTTGTCGTCCTCGCTGTGCAGGCTCTCATTGAGCGCAGCGATCCGTTGGCGGTAAATCTCCGCCATGTTCGGATACAGGAGGGGCGGTCGCGCCTAAGAAGCCGAAGAAGGCAGCGGTGTCCAAAAAGCAGTCGGCAAGCAAGCGCAAATCTGCCTAGGGCGGCGGAAGTCTGGGCTTCATTCAGTTCTTGCTTTTGAATTCCGACCCAGCGAGCGTCAACCTTTCCCATGACTGAGATAGTGTCGGGCTCGATGCGCGTCTTGATGCGTCGCTCGTCAGTCGTGAATAGCCGGTCACGCATTACCACGTGGCTGCGTAGGCGGAAGCGGAATGGGTCGCGCTATGGAGTGTGAAGCGCGTGTCGGGTTGCCTGCCCTGACTTCATATTGATCGGCAAGCTTCAAGAGACGTTGCTTGGTAAACGGATCAGCTTGCTCAGCGATGTCGCGGACCAAGGAGGCCCGAGCCCGATAGAAATCCTCGTTCATAAAACACCAAACACATGCGGGTCTGCTGGTTATATATACCGCTTGATTCGCTAGCGGACTGTTTCTTTCTGCGATAGTTAAGCGCATTCCGATTTCATTCAGCTAGCGTGAATCAATAACGCCGCCGCGGCTTGCGCATGGGTGAGGATGCGCCTCACCTATGCTCGTGAAGTGCCCCGCTAGATTGCCGCGCGCATCGAACAAACATCATTGCAGCGTACGCGGACCAGCCTCCATCGTCCTTGCCAGCAGCCGATCTTCAAGCTGGCGGATCTTATCCAACAGCTCATAAGCCGCGGCGGCATCGCGGGCGTGGTGATTGACGACGCCGCCCGTCAGAAATGCAATTGCCAAGGTTGCGTCGGAAACATCTTCATCCATAAGCACCGTCGCCAGCTTCTCGGCCAGCAGCTTTGCTCGCTCCAGAGGATCGCCTGTCGCTCGTGACGGCACGGGCCGTACCGGTTCTGCCATTCGAAGCGATCCTTGCGTCAGGTAATTTGTAGCATCTACATTCCCGAGCATCCAATCTTTCGCATCACAAATGCCAAATTTGAATGTGCAAATTCGCAGGCGTCGTTGTTCCATAGCAATGGATTCCAAATTATCGTTATCGAGTGAGGAACGTTTCTCACCCTGAAGGTCAGCTCTCGGATCGCGCAGCGGCGGATCAGCGAATAGTCAGGGCCAATCGTCGATTGAATGTCACGCAGCGGAATCTCCTTTTTTCATTGAGGCGCCAACGAGCATGTGCACCATCGATATTGTTCCTGATATTCCCGAACGATTTTGGCGGATACGCTACGACACCGCCCATGATCCGAATTCGCCGACTCTGCCAGACATTGAAAGCGGGGCAAACTGCCAGAACTTCGCCTACGAACTGCTGCGGCACTTCGGGCGACACGTTCCCAAGCTGCGATCAAGTAATCTTTGGGAGGATACGGCATATACGATCTCCGTCGACGAATACCGTCCGCTAGACCTCCTACTCTTCAACAAGAGCCAAAGCGCCTGGGGAGCTCATGTCGCCGTCTACGTTGGCAATGACCGGGCGATCCATCTAAGCCGCAGTGTTGGCGTGGCCGCTGTATGGCGCCTTGCGCAGTTCGGGCAACGTCCGGAGTACCGGGTGCTCGTTGGAGCGAAACGAGCGTTACGCTCCACGTCCGATCGCTAAACTTGCGTGGCAAAAGCAAGTTGAAGCCCCGCTCGCCTTCCGGCTGAGACTTGCGGCGCAAACTTGACTGCAAAGACAGAACCGCCGGAAGGTTTAAATCGATGTCACAATTACGTTCCTAGAAAGGGCTCGGCCTCAGGGCACCGCGCGAGAGCTATTTCCTTGCGATGATCGAGAGCCACACACCGCGGATCAATTCGGTCTACGAAGTCCTTTCGAAGATCCTATCCAACGCGGAGATTTTCAGCGGAAAGTTTCCCAGAACGACCGGTCTTAGGCTCGTAGCTAATTCGGGAGCCCTCCGCCAGACCAGTGTGGCCAGCCTTTTCAACGGCACTAACGTGCACGAAGATGTCAGGCCCCCCATCTTCCGGTTTGATAAACCCATATCCCTTGGTCGGGTTGAACCACTTCACAGTACCGATTGCCACTGCTGTATCTCCATATTGAAGTCACTCAATTTAGACGAGGGCCGAGGCCGACATCAAGTGTGACGAGTGCCAAGACATTCCGATGCTCCCGCAGCTCCGATAGAGAGGGACATCCGCCCTGTTTGAGCACGTGGGCGTGACCGATCAGACAAGTCGCGGGATCGAGCCTTGTTGACCGACGGTTCGACCACCGAAGCCAATTCGGCATTGCTGGCCGTCCTGTCCATACCCGAGCTTCGCCGGTCCGCAGCGCGAAGGCTCGTACGACGCTGCAAAAATGCACTTTCGTCACCAAAACAGCAGGAATAGTGCGCGCTCCTCATCGAAGAGCAGATACCGTGGCCAGCGAACGCCAACGAAAGCTTTCGTGTGCGATTGTGACCTCTTCTCGGACAGTGTCCTGGCAGCGACCGCGGCGGGCAATTTGCCGTTGACAGAGATCAAACCATGCCGTGCGGATCCGCTATCCTCGGCAAGACTCAGCGGAGGCTAGACTCTCATGCGTTACCTTTGCATTCTTGCGCTAGCGCTTTCCTTCATCGTCGGTCCTGGACCGCGTTCCACCGCCGCTCCACGGGATGGGAGCCGCATGCCCCCCGCTCCGCAGGACCTCTATTGCCTTCAGGGACGTATTTGGGGCTATCCGGGCAATTGCCAGTTCTCGACCTATGGCCAGTGTATGACCAGCGCATCCGGTACAAACGCCTATTGCGGCATCAATCCGATCTACGCGTTCGAGCGACATGGACGGCTGCAGCGCTGATTGAAATCGCCGCCGATGCGAGGTGAGCGTGCTTGGCGTAAGTCTCGCAAAATTAGACATGCCTATTCGAGACGCAGCAACGAACCAAAGTTGGCGCATGCCGCGCCAACTTTGCCGCCTTGATTTTGAGGCCAATCGTTGGCTGCGGTCCCTGTCGGATGCGATCTTTGGCCTAAGGGGTGCTCTCACACTCCCCCCGCCAAATCTGCGTTCGCTTGGCCCAGGAGTGCCCCAGGGGACGGCAACTTCCGCCGGTTCCTGAAAGGCGTGCAGCGGCGCGGCGTGCACGTAACCGACTAGGTGCATCTCTCGAGCTCCTTTCATGCATAGTGGCGGCGCAGAGCCGGTACTTTAGGCATGCATGCGTCGTCCGAAAGAGCCTGGTCGATCATCGCAGAGTGAATGCGGAGCTGCTGTCGAGATTTGCCGCTTTCGATCGCGTATTGAGGTGAATTACGTTTGATTTGAGGATGCTTGGACGTTCCGTTGGAACGTCTGTCCTCATGCTGTCGACCAGCCTAACCACCTCGACGGGTGAACGCAGGTCCAGTTTTCTCATCATCCGCGCACGATTAACCTTCACCGTCACCTCGCTGACGTTCAGCCTGACCGCGATCTGCTTGGCGAGCAATCCGTCCGCAACCAATGGTAAGATGTCGCGCTCCCGTGCCGTGAGCCCCTCGACGCGTCGCCGCGCTTCGCGCACAACGTGTTCGCGCTCAAGTCGCTTTCGGTCGAACTCGATGCCAACCCGCACCGCATCGAGAAATTCCTGCTCGCGGAACGGCTTGGGCAGGAAATCCACCGCGCCACGTTTCATCGCTTCCACCGAGATCCGAACATCCGAAACGGCGCTGATAAAGACGATAGGAATCGAGAGCCCTGACTCGGCGAGGGTGCGCTGCAGGTCTAAGCCCGTCGGAGATGTACCGGGAAAGCGAACGTCCAGCACCAGACAAGACGGGCCATGAAAGAAGTCCTCTATCGCTAATTCGTCAATCGAGGAAAACAACCTCACTCGAAGCCCAGCATCCTGGCATAAAGTTTCAAGAGAGCTCCTGATCTGCTCATCATCATCAACCACATAAATCGTTGCCGGGCTCGTACTCATGATCGATTGTCTCCTCGTCCAATTCATTCGTAACGGGAACCGATGCATCGGTTCCATCTTTGCAATTAATGCAATCATCCTAATCTAGCGGCGTGACAATGCTGCGATGTAATTCACGCTTCTTGAATTTTCGAGTCTCCTGCTGGAATGCGCACTGAGATGATCGTGAAGCATGTCTGCAAGAATGATTTATCAGAAAGCAAGGAAGAGCCAGTCCAATTTGAGAATACGTGCCAAACGCCTGGACAATCGCGAGCGCTTGACTGCTCTACCGGACGTCGTCGGCTCGAACGGAATGGACGACCGCAGCCAGTAGTAGACAGTCGGTCTCGGTTGCGCCAGGCTCGCGGCAGTCCCCATCAGGGAGATCAGCGTGCGCAGTGGCCAAGCGCTATAACGTTGATTGTCACGTCGCCGATCAGCTTGCCGTCTGTGAAGCTGCGCAGGCTCAATGTGAGCATCATCGATAGTAAGTCACCACTTTGGATCGGCAGTACTGAATGCTTGCCAATCGAGAAGCCTGGAGCAATTCGAAACGTTCCCCGTGCGATCACGTTTCTGGCTTTGGACCTTTTTATCGCAAATGGGACTACGGTCTCTCAGAGCCGGCGGGAAGAAACGCGTAGCGATCGCAGCAGTGGGTAATGAGGGCATGCGGCTTGCGCTAGAGACTTTACGCTGGGCCAAGTTTGGCTCCGTGTTCTCGTAGACTTCGTTTGATGAGGAGTTAGGGGCCTGCGGCCCCCCAGGCCGTCAAGCCCAGGCCCCATGAAGCCATGGGGTGGGAAACGGCGGGCCGTGTAATCGCTGCGCTCCGGCTTTCCGGGCTGCGACGGCCGCCCCCCCGCTCATTGGCGCTAGCCCAGTCCGGTTGCACGCGCAACCGGCAAAAAGGGCAGCCCAATGAAATCCGACGTCTATCAGAAAATTACCGATCAAATCGTGTGTGCAATTGAGAAACGCATGCGCCCTGGGCACCAGCTATGGAAAGCCGACATGCCAACGGACGTATTTCGCGGCATCGGGATTACTCTATTGATCGAGCGCGGTGTGGATATGCGGTTCTTTCAAAAATTGCTTGGGCATTCTAGCATCTCAACAACCGAGATTTGTACCCACGTACCAGATCGAGCGCTCAGAGCCAGCTTGGACAAAGCTGACGTCCTGGCCAATTTGGCAGCATAGCCCATTGAGATTGATAGCGGCAAATACAGCAACGCCATGACTCTCAGGTCACCTCTTCTTTAACCACGAGAACCGGTCGCAGCTGAGCGGGCTCTGGTTAGATTGATGAAGTTATAAGTGACTGATTGTGCTTCTATTTTAGATAAAGCGGAATGTCGACGATCGATGACAATCAGAAATGTTGACGATCGCTGACATTTTTATTTGTCAGCGAACGGCGACATATGATAATGTAAGCGAACGCTGACATTTTGGCTGCCCCCCATGCTCATACGAACCCCTGCCGACCTCGGCGCCGTTATTCGCGACAAACGCAAACGTCTCAAGCTCGACCAGTCGGCACTGGCCAAGCGGATCGGCGTTAGCCGTCAATGGGTGATCGATATCGAGCACGGCCATCCGCGCGCTGAGTTGGCGCTGGTCCTTCGCGCCCTCGATGCCCTCGGCATCCCTCTGGACGCAAACAATGGTATTCCCACCAGCCGCGCATCACGCCCCGCGGTTGATATCGATGCGATCGTCACAAAAGCCAAAAAGAGTAAAGCATGACGAGCGAACTTGTCGCGTTGTTGGACGGCAATGAAGTTGGCCGCGTGCGCAACGATGCCCGCGGCCGCCTGACGTTTCTCTATGACAACGACTGGCGCGGATCAGAGGGAGCTTACCCTCTCTCGCTCTCCATGCCTCTTGCCGCACAAGAGCACGGACCTGCCGCTGTGCAGGCCTTCCTCTGGGGGCTTCTGCCGGACAATGAGCGCGTCCTCGATCGTTGGGCGAAAAAATTTCAGGTGTCGGCTCGCAATGTCTTTGGTCTCATCTCTAATGTAGCCGAGGATTGCGCCGGAGCCGTCCAGTTCGTCACGCCTGATCGGCTGGAAACTCTAAAGACCGGCAAAGACGACAAGATTGAATGGTTGGACGAGTCGGAAATGGCAAAGCGGCTCCAAGCCTTGCACGAGGATCACGCCGCTTGGCGTCTGCCGCGCGATACCGGTCAATTCAGTCTTGCCGGCGCCCAACCTAAAACGGCTCTTCTTTTGAAAGAAGGTCGATGGGGCATTCCGTCCGGGCGCATTCCGACCACGCATATTCTCAAACCGCCGACCGGCCACTTCGATGGTCACGCCGAGAACGAGCATGTCTGCTTGCTGCTCGCACGCAACCTTGGCCTGCCAGTCGCGGACACGAAGGTAATGTGGTTCGAAAACGAAGTCGCGATCGTGGTCGAGCGCTATGACCGCCAACCAAGCGGAAACGACATCATCCGGGTCCATCAAGAGGATATCTGCCAGGCCATGAGCATCCTCCCGACCAAGAAATATCAAAACGAGGGCGGACCAACGCCGGCAGATGTGATTGAACTCCTGCGCACTTACTCGACGGACCGTAAGGAGGATCTTGAAATATTTATTGCCGCTCTCGGCTTCAATTGGCTCATAGGAGGCTCCGACGCACACGCCAAGAACTACTCATTGCTCCTGGCCGGCGGCCCTCATGTTCGGCTTGCACCTCTTTACGACGTGGCTAGCATTCTTCCCTACGACGATGTTGACTTGCTGAAGATCAAGCTCGCGATGAAAGTTGGCGGTGAGTACAAGCTTAGCCAGATCGGCTTGCGCCAATGGCAAAAGTTCGCGCGGGAAACGCGCGTTGATGCGGACGAACTCATTGCTAACCTAGTCGCCATGGCCGAGCAGATTCCGGATCTAGTGACCGAGATCCGCGCGCGCGCGCAACAAGAGGGATTGGGCAACGCCGTCACAGAGCGATTGGCGAATTCATTAAGCGCGCGAGCAAGGGGTTGCGAACGCCTTCTGAAGGGGACGTAAACGCACCCTCCCGTCGGGTGCCTTGGGCCGCGCTTGGCCAAGGCAATATTCCCGCCGGGATCATCCATCGAGATCAACACCGCGATCATCGAGCCATAATTGCCATCGGCTCACCGGCGCCTGGATCGCCGGAATGCGATGATCCTTGTGATGATCGTGGGGAAGGCAAAGGGCTTGGCGACGTCTTTCGAAACCTCGCGGGGGGCATTGACACGTCGCGCCGTGGTACCGCCACCAATACTGTTCGTCGTCGGAATAAAGCTTGATGATGCTGCAGTCCGGTACCGTTATCAGGTAATTCCGCCTCGTCGATGAGGCACTGATTCTTCCTGAACGAAGGAATGTGCGCGTAGCCGAAAACCGCAAGCCGGTCGGGGCGCATTGCCGCGGCCAGTGCCGCAGTCCGTACGCATGACTGCACCGTCTGTCTTGGAAGGCCGTAGAGGAGATCGAAGTTGATACGGCCTTATTTCATGCTCGCGCAGATTTTCGACTGCAGCCGCTGTCTGCGCCTCAGTCTGAACCCGGTTGATGGCATCTTGAACAATAGGGTCAAAGCTCTGCACGCCTAGGCTCGCGCGGCTCACTCCGGCGGAACCTAAGGCTTCGGCCATCTCTGCCGTGAATGCGCGTGGATCAATCTCGATGGCGATAGTTGCCGATGCGAAGTGCAGACGCAAAAGCTCCATCAAATCCAGGAGCTCCGCTGGCTCGATGAGGGTCGGCGTCCCGCCGCCGAAACGTACGTCCTTCACAGGTAGCTCTTTAGGCACTTGCTCCGCGACCAAACGAATCTCTTCGCGCAGCACCGCCAATAATCGAGGATCGGCCCATCCTGCTGGGTCATGGCGGTTGGAAAACCACAATACCGGCAAATCGATCGGCAGAACGGAACGTGTAAATAGAGCGATACAGGCTCGTGGGACGGCAGGCGCCTCAGCCATTTCTCACAGGCCTTGGCACCGACCTCAGCGGAGAACTGTGATACCGTTGGATAGATGTACCAAGGCGACCGAGCATCGCAATATTTTTTTAGGATCGAAGACTGCAATGGTTGCTGTCCCTTGCCTGGAGCAGGGCCATGTTCGCGATCGCTGTAGAATCAACACCAGCGGTGACGTAAAAAATCGTCTTCCAAGTGCTGCCAAGAGCTCTCTTCTGGCTGCTTGGCTGCAAGAGTGCTCGCCAGCGTCTAACCCGCGAAGTCTCTTCGTGAACAATCCTGAGCAGACACGAAAGCGAGCAAGCCTCTTCAAACAGAGGGACATAACTTATTCGGGAGCAAGGACATATCCGCCGCTCTTTTTGATCCAAACAATGAACATGCGGTGTTGAGGATGGTGGCTGGCGAGTTTGTACTCTTGTGGTAGGCCTCCTCGGGTACTCGGATAAAGTAGTCAACGAAAGTATAATCCGATCTGCCGGAGTCGTCGGTGAAGTGAACTTTCGCTCTTACTTGCAATCGATCACCTCTTACGAGCGCCAAGTTTGCGCGTATCACTGAGGACCTAGAGTGCCATTTAACTTCTAGGCTTCCATAGTAGGCCTCGAAACTCGGCGTCCGCGCAATACCCAAATCGCAGTCGGTAGGACGACATCTGCTCCACGCATGAACAAGGGCTTTGTCGAACTGCTGGTCGACAAATATGTGTGTAATGATGCCGGTGCTCCGATCCTCATTAGACCAGTTTCCAGCAAACTTAGTCATTGGCGTGCCACCGAGGTTGCGTGGCATAAGAGGGTTGGTTTGCTCGCCAAACGTTGGTTGGAGAAGCAGGAGCGCGAGCAGCATGACCGCGGATAATCGCAACATTGTTTTGTCCGGTTAGTTTGACATTCAACGGTTGGCAACAACCGTGCCAGCTAGCTGGACTCGTAAATCGGAGGTTTGGAGTGGATCTCGTCTCTGCAGCTCAGAGATGCCTCGTCGTAAATCCGACGATCCGCCGCGCCAAAAGACGGCTGCGTGGCAGACTTCTTACTTCCTTGTTCGATTTTGGCGTGACTTGATAGCTGCCTAACAGTTCACTATGGCATGAGTGTACCGTGTCAGAGGCTGACTGCGCCTGCGCACTACGTAGCGCACGAGGCTTCTGATTGCCGAATTATTGCCTCGCGTAGCTCCTCCGAGCGGAAAACAGAGCGTGCGCGTCGCAGCCATTCGCGTTTCGTCCTGGCACGAGGCTACAACACGAACTCGGGTGTTCCCAACCATCGGGACAGGGCGACTGAAAGCGCGGTTAGGGATCCAAGGTCCTTCGGCGGATGGACAACCGCAGCTTGTCCCGGTAACATGAACGGAAAGGGAACGATATCGGTGCGTCCCGGTAGTTCGGGGCGATTGCCGGCAGGGGGCCATTTTGCTGTTTCGACACCTCAGTGACGATGTATTTCTAGCATTTTCGCGAGATCACAAGCATCTTTACTCTCTCGTCTTGTTGGACTTACACGACCGCTTCTTCACCGGCGCGCCGGCCTTTCCCACCCCCCAAGAGGTCACGCACGCAATTTACGACGTGATGCGGGCCAATCCGTCGCTTTGGAACGAGAGCGACGACTTCGGCGAGCCTCTGCCCGAGGTCGTGTCCGCAGGGCGCAGACGGATCAAGCGCGCCGCGGCGAGCAAGACCGAGACGGCGGACCGGGCTCTGATCATCGCTCGCCAACTCTATCAGCGGCTGATCGCTTGGGGCTGGCTCGAAGAGGAGGAGTACGGCCTACGCGTTACCGTCGACATGTCGATGGGACCACTTTTGGTGATCCAACGTCTGGCCAGCCTGAACAAGGACGTCTCTCAGAGGTTCGGCGGCCTCATCGTTACCGTCCGCGTGAACCTCGAGGCCGTGGAGAAGCTCAATCCAACGGTCGTCGACAGGAAGCAACGGCAGGTCGCGCTGGCGCTGCGGGAGGCACGCAACCAGGTCGACCAATTCACCAAGAGCCTACGCGCCATCCTGTCGGACCTGAAACGCATCCGCCGTACCGTCATGGAATCCAAGACGGTCGGCGATCGGCTCGAGGCCTTCTTCGAGGAATTCGTAGAGCAGCTTCTGCTGAGGGATTTTGAGTCGATATTGACGTTCAATCATCCTTACCGGTTCAGGGACACCATCGTCGATCTCGCGAGGCGGATTGCTTATACGCCCGCGACCATGCAGGTGCTTTCGGAGGAGTACGTCACCGCAGGCGTTTCGCCATCGATGTCGGAGGCGTACCTAGACGTCGAGGGCGATCTACTCGCGATCGAAAGCACCTTCGGTCATATCGGCGAAATGTTCGAACGGATCGAGGCCTTCCGGCGCCAACTTGAGGCACGCGTCCGTAACACAATCAAATACGCCGAGCGCGGCACCCACGGCCTGGTAGGACGGGCAGGGGATCTGGTGCGCCGACTCGACGGGCTCATCGCGCGAGGGCGGCACGCGAACGCCACCGTCGAATGGAGTCTCGAGCCGCTTCGTTCGCCGTGGTCGGAATTCCACCATGCACCGAGCCGCGAGCCGCGCAAACCTATCGAACTCAAGCCCTTGGTCGATTGGCCCGACGATCCCCTCTACGAACTCCGGAAGAGATTGCGCAGGCGATACATCGAGAGAATTGCACCCGGCCCCAAGGAGGTTCAACGCTTCCTCGAAGCCCAGGTGCCCGTCGCGGGGACGAGAGAAGCACGATTTATGGCACTCGAGACAGTCGACGATTTCCTCGCCTTCGATGCCGCTCGTAGGTTTGCCTTGACCAACGAAATTCCGCCGGAGGTTGGCCTTCATTTCGAATTGGAGTTTGCGCCGGACTCGCCCCCTCATGATAGCGAATGGCTGCGGTGCTCCAATTTCATTGTCCGGCGCCATGCCCGTGCGAGGCGCCGCCATGCTCAGTGAATTCGAGGCGATCGAGCGCAGCTTGGGTGCGGAAAAAGCTGCCGACCTCAGGAAGGCAGTGCATTTCCTGTTGAGGCGGCAGTTTCTCTTCGCCGGCGATCCGCGAACCGGTACGATCTACAATGTGATCATGGACGGCCGCTTTCGGTCGGTCATCGATGAATTCTTCGACAGTTGCGGTTACCGGGTGCACCGGGACACCGAGGCCCAGTGGGCCGGGATCGTCGCTGTCGGCGAAGACGTGCCATTGCCACGCATGAAACTCGACGAGACCATCGTCGTCCTGGTGCTGGCCGCGCACTGGCAGGACGAAGTCAACGTCGGCGCTGTCGAAGACCGCGCCATAGTCGTCACGACGGTGAACGCCCTGTTCGACCGCTACAAGGACATGGTCCAACCGAACGGATCGGGCGCGATCTCCCTCGGTCGTTTTCGGGAGATCTTGAAGGAAGCGTCTCAAAGGAGCCTCGTCGATGTCGGAGATTTCGACAGCGAGGCGCAGGACTTCGAAGTTGCGATCCGTCCGATGATCAAGCTGATCAGCGGTTCGGACGCCCTGCAGCGGATCGAACGCTACGTCCGATCTCAGGAGGTGGGCGTGCCCCAGATGGTCGATGGAGACGAATCGTGATGGAGTTGCGTCATGTGTCCATGGTCAATTGGCACCTCTTCGACGTCGAAGATTTCGATCTGACCGGCCATGTGGGTGTTTTCGGTGAGAACAGGTCGGGCAAGTCGACCATACTCGACATGGCCCAGGTCGTGTTGACCGGCGGTAACAAGAACGTTCAGCGACTCAATGCGGTCGCCGGCGACAAGGGAAAAAGCCGTAGCGCATCCAAGCGAACCATCGTGGACTATTGCCTTGGCGCCTTGGGGGAGGATGAGCGCAAGAGAGAGCAGGCTCGCACCTACATTTGTCTCGGGTTCGTAGACACCGAAGGCAAGCGGTCTCCGGTCACGATCGGAATGGCGATAGAGGCCCGCCGGTCGGAGACCAACGAAACCGTCCTCGGCCGCTTCGTCGTCACCGGCAAGATATTGAAGGCCGCGGACTTCATCGAGATGAGGGAAGGCAAGCGATTTGCGGCAGAATGGGACGACGTTCGCAACCGGATCGTCTCGGCCGTCGGACAAGACAATTTCGTCAATCACCGGGACAAGGCGATCGATTACGTCCGAGAGTATATGCGCAAGCTGGTTCCGCATGCTTCCGTCGTCGGAGAGCAGAACGCAAACTCGCTTCAAAAGGCCGTCGTGAACGCAATGACGCTGGATCACGATCAGACCGCCACCGAATTCGTGCGCAATTACATTCTCGAAAAGAACAATATGAAGGTGGGAGAGCTCCGGGAGTCGATCCGAACCTACCGGAATATCAACGATACGATCCGGACGATGCGAGAGAAGCTGGAGGCGCTGGTGGCGCTGAAAGCCATTCTAGCGGAACTTGCCGACTCCCATGAGCGCAAGGCTCTGGAACAGTGGATATCGAAACGTGCCAATTGGTTCGGCGCACGTACGGCCTACCTCGCGGAAGTCGCGAAGTTCACGGAGGAGGCGGCGAAGCGCGATGCGGCCAAGGCCGAGATGGATTTCATCGATGACGACTTGAGAGCGATCGAGGCCGAAATCAGAAGATTGGACATTGCGATCTCCGAGCACGACGCAAAGAGCGGACGCAGCGCGCTCTCTCAATCGCTGACTTCCGCCTTGCAGGCGGGGCACCGTGCAAGCATCGAATTCGAGCGAAGGTTGGCTTCCGTCCGTTCTCTGCAGGCGCTGGTCGCTATGAGGGATTTTGGCTTCGACGAGTTCATCCCGCTGATCTCCGGGCTGACGCGGGCCGCGGTCGGCGCGTCGATCGAGCGGCCGACCGGTGGTTTGCTGGATGCGGAAATTCGACTGATTGCCTCGGACCGAGCGTTGGTAATGAAGGTCGACCAAGCGCGCCGCGATCTGATCCGGAAGGCCGAGGACGAAAAGGGCCGGGCACTGTTGCTCGAGGAGCGGCTTCGACAGCATGCGAGCGGCGGAAGTTCGATTTATCTGCACGAAGACACGGAGCGCTTATGTCTCAAGTTGCGGCAAGCAGGGATGTCGCCCCGCGTGCTGTGTAACCTCATCGAGCTATCGGACGTCGCCTGGACGGCAGCGGCAGAGGGCCTCTTGGGCCGAGACCGGGAGGCCGTCTTCGTCGATCGGTCCGATATCGCTCGCGCCACGGCCATCTTCAAAGAGGGCCGCCGTGAATTCCGGCGTGCTTCTTTGGTGAGCTTGAACAAGCTCGATCCGAACGGTCCCGGTCCGCGTGCTGGAACATTTCCTGCGCTTTTCAAGTCCGACGATCGGGATGCCATTGCGTTCATCATCCGAAGGCACGGGACGGTGCGGCTGGCGGATACGATCGCCCAATTCAACGAACCCGGGCGGGCGATCATGAAGGACGGTCTTTACGACGATGGTTTGGTGCGAACGCACCGCGCGGCCGAGCCTTCGGACTTCAAGATCGGCAAGGCGGCGCAGACCCAGGCGTTTCGTGATTTGAAGGAGCAGGCCGAACAGCTTTCCGATGCGCACGCAAGGTCGGAGGGTGCGGCCAAGCTCGCCGATGCGGCGTACGTCCAGCTTGGAAGGATCTTCGACGACCATCTGCCGTCGTTCAAAACCATCGTCGCAGACTACGAAAAGTCGGAACTAGAGCGGAAAGAATTCGAGCAACGTATCGCTGCGCTGGACGGCGCCGGTGACGGCGGTCTGAAGCAAAAACGACAAGCCCAGTTGGAACTGAAGCGGCATCGTGCAGGACAGAGGACTCCGCAAGAAGACGCGCATCGTAAGCACACAAGGGCGGCCGACATCGCGATGCACACCATCGAGTCGGGAGAGGGGACTTCGGGCTCGAAGCTAGGGGCAAGGGTAGCCTGGGCTTCGTACGGGCAGTACCGAAAGCTATACGATCGGCAGTCGGGGCGGGCGGCCTATCGGTCTCGTTTCGAAAACCTATCGACGCGAGCCGTCCTGGATAGGCACAGGACGATCGCCTCCGAAGCGTCGAAAGCGGCGAACGGGGCGGATGATGACCGGATCAAGATCGAGCGTCGCGTGCGACAGGCGCTCGGAGATTATTTCGACCAATTCGGCGTCGTGTCGCAGGTTGGGACCGAGAGCGAGCCTCTGCAGGAAGTGCGACCGTGGATGGAGACGCTGATTCAGGAAATGGAGGAGAACGAGCTACGGCGGTACGAGAGACAGGCGGCGGAGGCGGCCGATAAGGCGAAGACGCTGTTGCGAGGCGAGTTCATCAATGCTCTCACGTCGCGCATCAGCAAGATGGAGCGCGAGCTCTCGGCCATGAATATCGGCCTGGCCGATCATCCGTTCCACAACGAACGGTATTCGTTTCACCATACGCGCCTGGTCGAATTTCAGCCGATATTGAAGGTCGTCGAGATCAGCAAGACCTCGCCAGAGGCGCTCGACATGCTGTTCAAAGGGGACAAGGTCCCGGACGACTTTCCTCATCGCGACACGCTGCGGGAAATCGAGGCGTTGCTCGAAGATCCGGACAAGGATTTCGGTCTCTTCGAGGACTACCGCAACTTCTTCACTTTCGAGATCCACATGACCGACATCGTCACTGGTCGACCGACGCGATGGGAGACGCGCCGGGGAACCGGGTCGGGCGCCGAGCAACAAGTCCCGATCTATGTGGCCATCGGAGCGTCGCTCGCGTCAGTCTACGGTAGTGGGAAGTCCGGAGCGGGACGTCCATCCGGCATGTCGATGGCGATTTTCGACGAGGCGTTCTCGAAGATGGATGGAAAGAATCAACGGCAGATGATGAGCTTTTATAAGAAGCTCGGTCTCCAGATCATCATTGCCGCGCCAAACGAAAAGAGGATCGCCGTTCTAGAACATATCGATACTGTGATCGAAGTCGATCGAATTGGCGAAAACGCTCGGGTCACGGTGGCCGAGCTCAAAGAGCGGGCTCGCAGAGAACTCCAGGCGATGGACCCCGATCGCATGTCCGATGACGATCTCGAAAAGGTGGCTGCAGAATAGGATGCCGAGGCAGTTCACCGACGCGCGCCTGCTGATGTCGGATCTTCTAGACCGTTTTGAAGGCGGGGCCGAAAGCCCGATCGCTTATCCGGACTATGACGGGTTTCTCGATGTTGCCCAGATGGACAAGTTCATCAAGGAGCTCCGCGACGCGGAAGGACGCGGAGGGATCCGGATCGCCAGGGGGCGTGGACTCAAAAGCGAGCAGATCAAGCACGTGAGGCTGGAGAACGCCCCGTCGGTCTACGAACTTCTCGAACGGAGACCGGTCGGAGAGCTGATGGAGGTGGCCGCTAACCGCCTGCTCGACGGACTGGAACTGCCTATTGAATTTCAAGGCTCGGTGGATGGGCTTCGGTTGGCTTGGTCACGCGGGCGCGAATGGCAGGGCTTCTCGCTCGACGACGTGGATCACCTAAGGCCTGCCTTCGTGATGGCGAAGGCCATATTGGAGGGCAAGCATGCAGGCCTAGACTATCGGACGTTTTCCCGTCGCTTCGGAGGGGAAAGTAAGCGGCTCGAAAGGCTGGAAGGACCCGTGGTCAGGCTTCTGAGCGGAGCATTGGAGCTTCCGCCGGGCGCTCGCCCGAGAGATGCGCTTCGGACACTAGGACTCGAGAAGTTCGCTCCCCCAATGCTGATCTCCGGCCGGCTCGATTTTGACGTGGCCGAGTTATCGGCCGCAGGGCCGAAGTATTTCGGCATTTCACCGGACGAGATCCGACGTCTCAGGGTTCGAGAAAAGCCCCAGTATGTTTTGACCATCGAGAACTTCGCCAGCTTCAATCGTCATGTCAGGGAGGCCGACCCGGAGCGCGCCGGCGTCACCATCTACGTCGGCGGATACCCTTCAATGGCGACGCAGGACGCCCTAAGAACCCTAGCGACGACCCTGCCTATCGACGTTCCGTTTTACCATTGGTCGGATATCGACCCGGATGGCACTTGGATCTTCCGCACCATCGAGACCTCAATCGGTAGGGCGCTCAAACCCCATCTCATGTCTGCGGATTTGGCCGATAGGTTAGGGAAGGCGCCGACAGAAAGACTGAGATTGCCCGCCGGACCTGTCATGTCAGCTATTTCGGATCTCATCGCCTATCTTCGACGTGATGACGCCAAGTGGTTGGAGCAAGAGGAACTCGATCCCGTGCGGCCCCAATCGTGATCTTCTTGACAAGGTCGCGGCGCCGTTTGCTTCTCTCGACATCTGGCGTCTTCGGAAAGACTTCGGAGGCGCGAGTGCCTGGGGGGGGCAGTCGATGACGACGCAGAATTTGCCGCCCGTAGCGAGCGCGGCCCCCAACAGATGCTTGCTCATCAGCTCCCACCAGCCGCACGAGAAGCCGATTCCACCGTCACGCAACGCTGTGCGTCGCGGCCTACGGATTCCTGATCTCTGAGCGGGAGACGCTTCCCCCCTCAGCAACAGGTTCCGCCGGGCTTTTCAAAGAAATTACAATTCCCGAAACTTATCACCCGAGGGGGGCCGCCATTGCGGCCTGAACGGCGCGTTCCAAATTCGATCGCGATCGTTCGGCCAGGATTGAGCGTCGCTCTCGCGTCCACACTATCTCGATGCCGTTGTTGCATCAGGGCAGTCTCAAGTCAAAGCTGCGCGTCCGTCACTGGAGCGACAATCTCTTCAGCTTCGCCACCACGCGCAATTCATCGTTCCGCTTCCGCAGCGGCGAACTCACTATGATCGGGCTCAAGGTCGATGAAGCCGCTGCTGCGTGCCTACGGCCTCGCCAGCGCCATTACGAGGACCGGCTGGAATTCTTCTCGACCAGGGAGCCGAACGATCCCTTAACCTCGCGTCTGCAGCACTTGAAGCAGGGGACGAGATCACCGTGAGCCGCAAGGCGAGCGGGACGCTGGTCATTGACGATCTCGAGGATGGGCGCAATCTCTATCTGATCGGCACCGGTAGGCATGAGCCGCGATCCGGTATTTCGTTCCTTTCAATATCCCGCCTCCGATATGGTTGCCGGTCCAATTGCCCCGATCATTTCAATCACTCGAGTATCCTCCTTCGTATTGGAGGGGCGCGGCCAGACAAGCTGGTAAGTTTCCGATTGCCATCCTAGCTTTCCAACCAAGAGGTCATCAGGAAACCCCTAGCGCGCATGATGCAACGGCGCGAATTCGAAGTCTCATCATACGCCTCCTCGAAGTGCGGGTCCTTGTAGTAGTCGTGCGAACAATGCCTTTGATGTTCAGGGCGGTCGGCATCTCATCCGACCGCCTCTCTTGAGCCTATCGGCGGCCAAAGCACGGGACTAAACACCTAGATCCTTCCCAGCCGACAAGGTGACGCTCGTGGCTCGGCCGAAGTCAGCGGTCTCCCTCAGTCCTTGTTGCGGCTGTCGGACGGGTCGCGGCCACAGCCATTACGTGCGATGCGTTAGGAAGACCCGAATGTCGTTTTGCTTGCGTGACGGGCCCAACGTTGCCGTGTATGGCACGCCACCAATGGTGAAATTCGTCTGCTGCTGGTCCTCGTTCGGCAACACGCCCATGTAGTGCATGCCCCGCATGAGCTCCACAGGCGCACGTCGGTCGCCGTGCTGCCAGCCCGGGACGTACATTGTTAGATCCGGCGCGGTCGGCGGCGCGGGAGGCATGTATGGAGCCCCAAAAATCGATGCGCCGACCCCTTGCTCCCACGATGGGCTGGGCTGATTGACGCTTGGTGCTGGCGAAGGTGCCTCCATTCCGCGCCAAAAACTCGACGTGTTGCCCCAACTCTCGGCCGGCACCTGTCCCCGTTGATCCACCCCCGCCCAAAACTCCGCCGAATTGTAACTGGCCGCCGGCGAAGCGCCGAGCAGCGGCACCGTATCAGCCGCTTCCCAAAGCTCGTCCTGGTTGAAACTTGAGACCCGCGACGGGGATGATTCATGCACTGGCGACAGGGCAGGCTGATGCACTGGCTGGTTCGCGCTACCCCCCGCAGCACCCGACGTACCCTCTCCAAGAGTCTCACGGTACTTCTTAAGCATGCGCAGTCCCCCCTTGACGTAGCGGTCACCCGGACACAGGTCGTTAGCATAATCCTTCAACGTCTCATCGCTGAGCGCGGAGAGAGACAGCCCGTGACGGGTGTGAAGCGCTTCAGATAGCTTACGGAGACCCGTATTACCGTGTTGTATACTGTTCGTCGAAAGCCCCCCGCGGATCTGCTGCATGATGCTGCTCGAGCGCGCCTCGCGAGCCGCATTACCTGCCCGCTCGATGAGGTCGGCGTCTCCGGGAGTGACTCCATACCGCATCCGAGTATCACGAGTCCCACGGTACAGCCGAAGCATGCTCAACCCCTTCCTGACCTTGGCTTCACCCGGGAACAGTTGCTGGGCATAAATCTTCAGCGACTCGTCGTCGAGCCGAGAGAGAGACAACCCGTGAAGGTCGTGAAGCCTTTCAGATAGCATACGGAGACCCGATCTGTTGTTAACTAAAGTTGCTTCGCTTATGGTTCTGTTCGGTGCCGTCCGTGCCGCATGATCCGCCCTCTCGATGAGGTCCTCGTCTCCAGGAGCTGCCGTATACCGCCTTCCATAATCCGGAGCGTCCGGCTGGGCAGCCTCTTCGAGGTGCTGCTCAAAGTTGCCTTGCGCAGCCTGCTCGGGTTGTTCCGCCTGCCCCTCCTCCTGCTGTGCCACCATGGCGTAGTACGCATTTGGGTCGAATCCAAATAGATTGAAGTTGCTCGGGTCCATCTTAGTCTCCTACGTTCGTCCATCACGTAAGCATGCGGCCTAGATGCTACTCGGGCCGGCTGTCGGAGAGCTGACGAGCAGCCTACGTGGAGGGAGCGCTGAACCGGAGCGGCAGCCGCTCGGCAATCAGGGTCCTTCAGGTTGTTTCGAAGTGGCCTTCGCATCTACACCAGCTTGAGCTTGGCATCTTCATCAATTCCGTTCTTGGTCACCCGAAGTCACCAAACGGTGCGTATTCTGCCGACAGGCGTGACGAGCTTAAGCGCGCTATTCGGGAGGCCTGGTACTGGCTGGAAGGTGCCGCCCTTCCGATCCGACATCCCGGATACCTTGAGCCCAATACGCTTCGGTGCTCAGTCGTCGCGCGCTGAAGCTGGGAGAAGAGCCCGACCCTGTTCGTTCCTTCGGCGCAAGGATGCTGCCCAAGGAGTCCTTGCATCTTGCGATCAGAGAAGACGTTTGGGCCCATTATCACCGGGAAAGATTCGATACGGCCGTGTTCGAAGCGATGTAGCCGGTTGAGGTCGCCGTGCGGTATGCCGCGAAACGCCCGGCAAGGGACGTCGGTCCCTCGCTGACGCGCAAGGCCTTCGATCCCAACAACGGGCCGTTCGCCGACATGAACGCCGACCCGGCCGAGCGGGACCGCACGTGCACACCTCTTTAGCGGCGCCATTGGTTCTTATAAGAACCCGCATTCGTATCGCAATGTTGCACTGGATGATCCGGAAGAAGCCGCCGAAATCATCATGCTCGCAAATCATTTGCTCCGTATTATCGACGCGCGCGCCATCGTAGTTGGTCGATCCCGTGGCCGCTGAGCGACGCCGCTCGGCGCGTCCGCTACGCGGACCGGTGCCGCGCGGCAATTTGGGTGGAAGCGCGTATCGCGTGACATGTCGCATGGGACGCAAGTGGATGAATGCGTAGCGGCGCTGCATGCCCACCTTTGCGACCAGCCGCGAGCCGCTCAAACCTCCACTATCG
>NZ_JBVUBB010000051.1:0-45153 GCF_055791185.1 Bradyrhizobium ingae | reverse complement strand
CCTAAAAGGGGGCGAAAATAAACGTCCTGCTACGCGCTTTGCGGCAGATCAGCCGCCCAGCGAGGCGGAATCAGGTGGGGGAGTTTGAGGTGACCACACCCGGGGGAATTTGACCGACCGTCGGGGCTCGCAATCACGGCAGCTGAACTTCTCCCGGACGTGCTGGATCACCTTCCAGGATTTCGGGATCACCTCCAGCGTCTCGGTAATGTCCTCCCCGAGCTTGGACAACCGTGCTCCGCCGCAACAAGCGCACGCCACAGGTCCCGGCACGAGCATCCGCTCGCGAGGCAGATGCTCCGGGAACGGCTGGCGCGATGGCCGCTTGCGCGTGGACGAGGCCACCTTCGTGATCCTGGCCGCGGCCATTTCGGCTGCAAGTTCGTCCTCAGTCGCTGAACTCTCCAGCTCCTCCAGCGTCAGTTCAAGCTGGTTCAACAGCCGCGCGGTGCGCTCCGAGCGAGGCCCATAACGATCACGGTTCAGCTTTTCGATCTGCAGCTTCAGGTGAGCAATCAGCGCATGGTCGTCGGACTGCTGGGCACGAACGCTGGCAAGTTCGGCGCGTGCTGCCAGCAACGCCGCCTGCAGCGCCTCAATGTCTTCCGGTAGCTTCTCGGGACCGTCACCCATGCCCGATGGAATCACAAAAGCCGCGATTTGGCGCGGGCTTTTTGCAATCTCACGGGATTATTGCCTATCCGGCGCTCTGCGGCCGCCAGCTGTGTTGAGGGTTACGCCAGTCGATCGCCTCCAGCAAATAGCCCATCTGAGCTGAGGTCAGCGACACCAAGCCATCCACCGTCGCCGGCCAGATAAATCGGCCACGGTCCAGCCGCTTGGCATAGAGCGATAGCCCGACCCCGTCGTGCCAAAGCGCCTTAATCAGTGTGCCGGCACGACCCCGGAACACAAAGACGTCCCCGGCAAAAGGATCTCGCCCCAAGCCCTCCTGCACCAGCAATGCCAGACCCTGCATTCCCTTGCGCATATCCGTGTGACCGGTAGCGATCCAGATTCTCGCCCCTGCTGCGATCGGGATCATCGCCGCTCCAGCAGATCCAGCACGCGAGACAACGCGGTCATATCAACGCCGGCGTCCACGATCACGCGACAGGCCTTGCCGACGACAATTTCCATGCGTCCGCTCGTTGGCCCCGCTGAAGCTACTGGGGGCGCCACCGGCTGGTTCGGCGTCACCATCGCAGGCACAAAGGCTGGCTGAGGTTGTTCAATATCGCTCGCCCGCGTCCCAAATGATCGTCGCCAAGTCAACAGGAGCGAGCGCGAGATGCCGTATCGTCGTGCTGTCGATGAGACCGCGCGCGGTGTCTGCAAACTCTCCAGAACGATCTTGAGTTTCTCATCATCGGTCCAGCGACGACGACGGCCAGTCTCGACAACCTCGAACCGTTCAATCTGAGCACTGAACTTATTGCTGTCCATAAGGGCTGTTACACAGCACTATTCTTAACCCGGCAAGGCGGCCCTCACCGGACCTCACCGGAGGGAGACGACAAATGAGATTATGGCGACGAATAAAAGTCGCACTCGCGTACGGCCCGCGACCATGCGTCGGTTACTTGATTTCGGCTGGTGTCGGCGGGCGAAAAAAACAGGGAGCGCCGGAGCGCTCCCTAATAAAGCTGAGTGCAGAGGAAACAGGCTGCTGCACGTACGGCTTGCCAAACAGCAAGCTAGCCTACCAAGTAAAGCGCATGCCTGTCAGGAAAGACGTGGTCTGCGGGGTGGTGGGGTAACCAGCGGTTGCCGTAGTAAAGCCGACGGCGAGACCGCCTCTAAGCTCTGACCATACCACACCGGCGTAGACATCGAAGTACTTGTTGAACGCATAGTCTACTGTTGTCGACGCCGTCTGCCAGTGGCCCGCGCAATGCGAGGAGCTAGTGTCGGAGCAAGGCATTAAGGTAGGCGAAGAACCTTTATAGAAACCTTGTTGGCCATAGTACCAAGCCGCCGTCATAGTCCAAGGGCCCGTCTCATATTTCGCTCCGATCCATCCAATGTCCCGGATCTTATCCCCATAAGTATAGGCCGTGTTGCTGATTAGTCCAATCACGTAACCGCCGTTGACCGTGTCACCAACCGAAACCGGATTGGACGGATTCGAGAAATCCTCATGCTGATACCCCGTGTAAAATGTCAGCTTGCCGCCAGGACCGGCCCCCTTGAAAGCGTCTGCGAGGTTGAAAGTATACTTGCCCATGAGCGAAAATGCTTCAGTGTTCTGCGCAGTGCCCCCCAGAGTATTGCAACTCGGAGTTCCAGGTACGCCGCATCCACCAACGCCATACGCGAAGGTCGACACCGCATCTCGAAGCACCGTATAAACTGCGTCTACGTAAAAGCCATTCCAGTTCGCGCCAATATTAGCTGCATAGGAATTTCCATGAAGGCCTGAGTCCTGTTCGCCTTGGGCGTACATGACTGCGCCATGGACCGGTCCATATCCATTGGCGTATTTCACCGAGTTATTCCATTTGTTGGCGTCGGCTACACCCGCAGCGCCACCCCATCCGGTAGACCAACCGATTTGCGAGAAAGTGGAAAGTCCCGTCGGATCGTAGCCGGCGAGGGTGGTAAGATCGAGTGGCGATTGGCGACCGAGTGTGAGTGTACCATAAGTTGCGTTGCGCACACCGGCAAATAGTTGCCCGTTGATAGCCTGCCCGCAACGGGCGGAGTTCGCCCATATACTTTGTTGAGTGCCTGGCCGGCCATTGTTCTGGATGATCGACGCGCAAGCATCGTCGAGCCTGCCGGTCAGAGGATTGAAGCCAGTGTCAAGCTGGCCGATCACCTTCCAGTCACCGAAAATGGGCTCTTCGAGCTTCAATCCAATAAAATTGAAACCTAAGCCGCCGACGTTTAGAGACGAAATTGGCCTAGTTCCAGCCGGAGCAGCAAGGACGTTGGTGTTTAAGCCAAACCAAGAGTTACCGAGCGGAGTGCCGATAGAATTGTAGCCGTAACCGATATCCATCTGCCCGAAGAGAGTGATACCCTTCCACGTCAGTGTGTCCGGTGGCGGTGGCGGCGGAGCCTTTAGGTTATCTGGCAGATCAGCCGCCTGCGTTCCGACCGTGAGGCCAACCAGTGCTACCAAAGATAGAATAGATGCTTTCATTAAGTCCCCCAAGTTTCGATTATGAGTGCCAGCGACTGTGTGTCCCGGCGAGAACAGAGCGTCGTTCGCTGCTCTCGGCCTTCGGATGAATGGCGGAGCGGACAACTCAGGATCGACAAGGAGAACCTTGGCGCGCGTCATCCCCTCTCTTTTTATTTTTTGGTTATCGCGGCTTTAAGCTATCCGAGCATCGCGCGGCATTTCGCTAATTTCAGCCCGGTTTTCGCGAAGTGCGGCGCATATCGTTTTTTAAAGCTCTTTTTCTGCGCGCACCCGTCGGCTGGGAAGGCTTGCTCGATTTCAGCGGCAAGGCTCTAGGATCGTATCGGGCGCGCTGTGAATGCGGGTCGCCACGATCACATGCGTCAAGCGCCCGTGCGAGCTACAGCATTGACGCTGGGCTGCAATCGGCACGTTCGCGTCCTTTTTGATCGCGGCGATCACCTCCGCGTCTTTCGTGCGCGCCAGAGTCTGGATCGCACCCGCCATGCCGAGTGCAAATGGAGCGCAAGCGCGACGACCGCGTCGACGTGCCAATCGTTGGGTGTACGGGCCCCCATTGATCGCAGCACTCTGGGCGCCGAAACCGGCGATGCGAGCGCTACTGCGCCCGCTGTGACGGGCGGCGGAGATGCCAACCTGTGTCGATGACCATGTCAGAACTCGAGCACTATCTGCGAGAGCAGCGTCAGGCGGAGAGCACGAATCAATCTTTCCGCGAAACTGCCTCCCTGATTCTGCAGGACAAGCTGGACCGCCGCCAGTCGCGCCTCAACTAACACCGCTATCAATAGTTCAGGTTTGAAGAGAAGGCGGCGCGCAGCCGAGTTTTAGTGGTCCTTCATTCCAATATTGCCACGGCAACGGCAGGCCTGCTTGCAGCTGCATACGCCGAAGTTCGTTGACGTCGGAATGTGCTGCTCGTCAGCAAGCTAGGCGCCGGAGGTCGCACGTTGCCAAGGATCGCCTAGGATGCGGTCGCGTCCGCCAAGATCATCCTCTCCGGGTTGGCCATGTAGAGCCTGCAAACTCTCGCAATACATCGAGCGGCTGGCGGATAGGCTCGGATGTTGCCGGCTCTCAAAATTCATGCGGAAATACCTCCCGCGAATCATATGCAAAAAGATATCGACCCTGGCATTGCGGCACAGCTTTTCGTCGCTCAGAAAATTCTGCGGATATGCGCTGAGATCTTCGTCGTCAAACTGATTGGGATTGAGAAAGATGTTTGTGGCCGTGCGCAATAGTACGCTGTGCTTGCCTGGAACTGGTGCGCCATTGCGATGGGTCGGACTTGATCAAGAACGAGATGATCGTCGGCATCATAGCCAATGAAGAATTCGTCACTGATGTCCTGCGAAGGATGCCGCAGCGTGCCTTGACGAGCCATTCGAGTTCGGCAACGCCGCTGACGAGCGCAGCGCCGTCGTAGGTAAACACTTTCGTGATCGCCAGCAGCCATATCGCGTTTAGAACCACAATGACGGGCTACAGCGGCGACTGAGAATAACTGACGTCGGCTATCCCGCCTTCGAACTCGGCAAGAGCTCGCCAACCTCTGAGACAATGAACTGTTGTGCTCCGTGAAGCGGCAATATGGAGGGCTGGAGGGCGCTGGTGCTGAAGGACAGGAAGTGGCGGCAACGCTGTCCGACGGTACGGGCGCCGTCTTGTCTGACACGCTGTAGTTCGCCAAGCGTGTGACCTTAAGTCTAGCTTTAAGGTCATCAGGCGATGCGGGTCGAGGTTTTGGGCGGGCTGGAGCGTCGGCGGCGTTGGTCGCAGGATGACAAGGCACGGATTGTCGAGGAGACGTTGGCGCCGGGCGCAAAGGTGACAGCGGTTGCACGTCGCAACGGAGTAGCGGCCAGCCTGGTGTTCACCTGGCGTCGTCAAGCGCGGACATCCGAGCAGGTCGTACCGTCTTTTGCGCCGGTGCAGATCGCCGCCACAGAGGCGGAGGAAACTCCGAAGCTCTTACCTGCGGGTGATAGCCGAGGGCGGTCTGTAGTGGCCGCGCGTATTGGATTGATCGAGATCGACCTCGGTAACCGGCGACGCATCCGAGTGGACGCGCACGTCGATCCAGAAGCGCTGGCGCGGGTCCTCGAGGTACTTGAGCGCCGATGATTGCCATACCGGGTAATGTGCGGGTGTGGCTTGCGACCGGCCACACCGATATGCGCCGCGGCTTCCCGAGCCTCGCGCGTCTGGTCCAGGAGAGTTTGAAGCGTGATCCGCATGCCGGTGATCTCTATGTTTTTAGAGGCCGCCGCGGCGACCTGATCAAGATCATCTGGCATGATGGCCAAGGCGCGTGTCTGTTCACGAAGCGGCTGGAGCGAGGCCGCTTTTTGTGGCCATCAATGGCGGATGGCGTTGTGACGATCAGCGTTGCGCAGCTATCCTATCTCCTCTCCGGAATTGATTGGCGGATGCCGCAGGCAACCTGGCGTCCACAGGCTTCCGGTTAAATCGAGCGGGATTTTTTGCGACGAATATGGTTGTTTCGTCCTCGTGACGACGCCCGCCGATCCGCTTCCCACCGACCTTGCCGCAGCACACGCGATGATCATTGCGCAGCGCGAGCAGCTGACGCTGGCGAAGAGCGAAGTGACCGTCGGCCGGCTGGAGATCGAGCGGCTGAAGCTGATGCTGGCCAAGGCACGGCGAGAACAGTTCGGGCAATCTTCTGAGCGCGGCAAGCTGCTGGTCGAGCAGCTCGAACTTGCCATCGAGGATCTTGAAGAGACCCAGGCTGAGCAGGAAACCAAGGCCGAGCTCGCAGCGCCGGAAGCCGCCAAACAGCAGCGCGTGCAAAATCCACGGCCGCCGCGACGTCCGTTGCCGGACAATCTGCCGATCGAACGCATCGTCGAACCCGCTCCTTGCGTATGTGGCAAGTGCGGCAGCGAGCGACTGCACAAGCTCGGCGAAGTGGTATCGAAGACCCTGGAATGTGAGCCGCGGCGCTGGAAGATTATCGAGCATGTCCGCGAAAAGTTCTCCTGCCGGGATTGTGAGGCAATCACCGAGGCGCCGGCGCCCTCCCATCCGATCCCGCGAGGCTTTGCCGGGCCGAGCCTGCTGGCGATGGTGCTGGTCAACAAGTTCTTGCTGCACCAGCCGTTGAACCGGCAGAGCAAGACCTATGCCCGCGAAGGGATCGAGATCGACGTCTCGACCCTGGCGGATCGGATCGGCGCCTGCGTGGTGGCACTCGATCCCATCATTGAGGCGATCCGGATCCACGTCATGAGCGCGGAACGCATCCACGCCGACGATACGACGGTGCCGGTGCTGGCCAAGCTCAAGACGGTTACCGGCCGGATCTGGACCTATGTTCGCGATGACCGGCCGTTTGGCGGCACGGATCCGCCGGCGGCCCTGTTCTACTACTCACGCAATCGGGCTGGAGAACACCCGCAAAGCCATCTTGCCGGCTATGTCGGCCTCATGCAGGCCGATGCCTTCGATGGGTATAACCAGCTCTACAAGGCCCCAAGGAAGCCAGCTCCGATCCTTGAAGCGGCCTGTTGGAGCCACGGCCGCAGAAAGTTCTTCGACCCGGCGAAATCTGGAGAGGCGCCGATTGCCAGCGAGGCCGTGCGACGCATCGATATCCTGTTCGAGATCGAGCGCACCATCAACGGCAAAACGCCGGAACAGCGGCTTGCGGTACGTCGTGATAAGTCGAGGCCGATCGTCGCCGATCTCGAAATCTGGATGCGTCAGCAGCGAACCTTGCTCTCATCAGGCAACGATACTGCAAAGGCGATCAACTACCTGCTCAACCGTTGGGCGGCGTTCACCCGCTTCCTGGACGATGGTCGCGTCTGCCTCTCGAACAACGCTGCCGAATGAGCGTTACGCGGTGTGGCTGTCGGAAGACGAAATTGGACCTTCGCCGGTTCAGATGCCGGCGGCCATCGCGCCGCTGCCGTCTATACCCTGATCGAAACCTGCAAGGTGAACGACGTTGATCCGCAAGCTTGGCTCGCGGATGTGTTGGCCAGGCTTCCAGATCACCCCGTCAACAAAGTCGCCGACCTGCTCCCGTGGAATTGGAAGGCGACCCAACAGTCCAGAGCGGCTGCCGCCTGAGCGCCACGGCTGACCGGCGCGCCTGCCCGGGGTGCTGACCGGATGCGTACGTCCGACGGCAACACGGCTAGGTCTAAGCGACAATCGCACCCAAGACGCGTCGTCGCTTCGCTGCCAAAAGGATTTTCAAGCAAAGGTTTATCGGCAACGAGCGAGTGATCGAGGCGCGGAATATTGCTTTTCCGGCCTAAACGGTACCCGCGGCTTGATAAAAAGGATCGTCGCTGCGATGGCGATCGCACCTTTAGCGAGAAGATGATAGCCACGGTCGCAACTGGCTGCGTACGACTTCTGCTCTGCCGCGCTAACTGGCGAATGATCAAATTCGGCGCCAGCGAATCTTTGTACCGACTCAACCGGCGCCGATTTATCTACAACCAATCCTTAGAGGGGACACGCTTCAGATCTGCCGGAAAGAACACCGAAGATGCACGAGCCGCCACGTCCTGCGCCGTGTACTGTCCTTTGGGATGGAAGCCATCCGTCATCAGCATCTTAATTTCTGCGATCTCTTCCCCCGATACGGAGAGGACCTTGCCCGAATGGTCAGCCGCCAGCTCGGAGGCCATGAAGAGCACTCCAGGAGCCACGTTCTCAGGACGCAGAATCGGATCGGACTCGCCGTCCTGAATGCCCGGAACGTCTGCCCACATACGAGTGACGGCGTTTGGCGCCAAGCCCATTACACGAATGCCGTATTTGCGACCTTCAATGGAGAGAACTCGTACCAAACCATAGATTCCGGCCTTGGCGGCTCCGTAGTTAGCCTGGCCGAAATTCCCGAAAAGGCCCGACGTCGAAGAAGTCATAATGATCACGCCGGGCCGACGGTTATCTTTGAGCCAGTTCCAGACTGGTAGCGCGCAGCAGTAGGTCCCCTTCAGATGAACCTTGACGACGAGATCCCAATCCTCCTCCGAGATCTTCGCAAATGTCCTATCGCGCAAGATGCCGGCATTGCAGATCAAGATATCGACTTGGCCGAACGTATCGATCGCAGTTCTTAGGATGTTTTCACCTCCGGCTAAGGTGGAAACGTCATCGCCATTGGCCACCGCGCGCCCGCCGGCCGCTATGATCTTGGCCACCACCCTTTCAGCAGCACCGCTAGCGCCCGCCCCATCGACTGAGCTGCCGAGGTCATTGACGACGACGGCCGCGCCCTCTTTTGCGAAAAGCGTTGCGTAAGCTTCACCGAGCCCGCCACCCGCTCCAGTGATGATCGCCACCTTACCGTCCAACAGTCCCATTCTCTACTCTCCCAATCTCTGCGTTGTGAGCGCGTGCGGCGCCACCAAGGCATCCCCAATTTACATTTTGCTCGCCTGCCACGTTCCACATAAACGCCAAGGAGGTCGCTTGTGTGCAAGGTACGCCGCCGTGCCAGAGCTTCGTTAAGCTAGAAATTGCCCAATAGACCGCCCTGCTGCCTTTAGGACCGAAGCTGCGCCATTTCAATTCCACGGGTTCGCGCTGAGCATCCCGAGGCTCGATCCCAGTATCGCCTCTGTCGTCCGGGCACCTTGTTGTCACGCCTGCTCATTTCGCCCACCCCGTCGCGCTCGACAGGCACGCGTTAGCAATAAAGGCTCTACCTCGACCGCCAGGAGGAAAACCGGCACACCCTTGCTAGGATTCGCACATTTCAGACTAATTTCCACTTCTAGCGCAGAAATTCATCGAACGATGCGATTCGGGAAGTGACGCCGCAGCCAGTCAGCTGATAAGGAAGATCGGCTAGACAGCGTCGGCAGCGTCACTAATTGCGCTGTAGATTTCAGCCAAGTCTGTCGCCGTGACGCAATAAGGCGGCATCACGTAAATTGTATTGCCGAGCGGCCGCAGCAGCAGTGCTTGGTCCTTGAAGATCGCTCCAAGCTTTGGACCGATGCTCGCCAGATAGCCCGGATCGGTCGTCTTCAGATCGAGCGCTGTGATGGTCCCAGTCCGACGAACGTTTGTAAAACGCGAGTCCGTGCGGAATGGCTCCAGTGCCTGCTCTTGCAACGTGGCGAGCGAGGCTACACGCTGGAGAGTGCTTTGGTCCCGCCAGAGATCCAGGTTAGCCTTTGCAGCAGCGCAAGCGATGGGATTGGCGGTGTACGAGCTCGAATGAAAGAAAGTACGTGCACGGTCTTTCGAATAATGCGCGTCGAAAATGTCCGCGCGGCAGAGCGTCACCGCAAGTGGGAGCGCTCCACCGGTGAGGCCTTTGGAATAGCAAGCAATATCGGGCGTTACACTGGCTTGCTCACAAGCAAATAGTGTTCCGACTCGGCCCCAGCCCGTCATGACCTCGTCGGCAATGAACAGAACGTCGTAGGCTTCACAGATCTGCTTCATTTCTCTTAACACCCAGGGTGGGTACATCAGCATGCCACCCGCCCCCAATATCAGTGGCTCGACTATGAAGGCGGCCGGCCCTTCCTTTCGGCAGGTAGAGGCGAGTGCATCTAGAGTCGTTTGCTCATGACCCTTTGACGGGAACGGGATTGTCGTGACGTTGAACAACAGGGGCCCGTACGCCACGTTGAATACGCCGCGGGCACCGACCGACATCGCTCCAATCGTGTCGCCGTGATAGGAATGTTGCATTACGACAATGCGCGTTCGATGCTTGCCGATATTGTGCCAATAGCCGAGTGCCATTTTCAGGGCGACTTCCACGCTCGTTGAGCCGCTGTCGGAGAAGAAGACATGCTCAAGCCCAGCGGGCGTGAGTTTCAAGAGCTGCGTCGCAACCTCCTCAGCCGGATCATGAGTGTAGCCGGCGAAGATGATTTGGTTGAGCCTGCCTGCCTGGTCTTGAATCGCGCTCACAATTTGTGGATGGCAATGACCATGCGTCACGACCCACCACGATGAAATTGCATCGATGATACGAGCTCCATCCGCAGCGTAGAGGTAAGCACCATCGCCACGCACAATCTTTGTCATCTCGTCCTGCAGCGCGTGTTGCGTGAACGGATGCCAGATCGGCGACTTCGTCTTCGGCGTCATGGCTTGAAATCATTCATGATAAAAGCGGCCTTGAAAGCGACCTACCAGCGCGTTTGCCGTGATCGGGATCTGATAAGGGACGCCTCACGCTTGCGGTGCGCCGGCGCCGCGAGCGTTGGTTACGAAATTCGGCGACCAATTATGACGACGGCCGTACCTTCCGCCGCTCATCACGCGACCAATAGGTGAGCGCCTCGATGCTCTAGCCGAGGCGCCTATCACAGAATTGCTTTGTTTCAGCTAAGGTGAAGACTATCTGCGCCCGCTTGTTGATGTGTTTCGTCAGACAAGCCCGGAGGTGATGCCGAGCCGGTTTAGCAAACTCGCGTCGAGCTGGCGCTGAGGATTGTTGGTCGTTAACAGCACATCGCCAATGAAGATCGAATTCGCGCCGGCCAGAAAGCACAACGCTTGGAGCTCATCGGTCATATATTGCCGTCCAGCGGACAAGCGCAGCACGCTCTTGGGCATCATGATTCGAGCTGTCGCGACCAAGCGCACCAGTGCGATGGGATCCGGACGCTCCGCTGTCTCATTGACAGGGACGCCTTTGACCTCGTTCCATAGATTGATCGGAACGCTATCCGGATGGCTGGGGAGATTGGCCAACAGTATGAGCATGGCGAGACGATCCTCGACATGCTCTCCCAGACCGAGAATGCCGCCGCAGCAGACCTTTATGCCGGCCTTCCGAACATGCTCAAGAGTGTCGATGCGATTCTGAAGAGTACGCGTGCTGATGATCTTCCCGTAGAACTCTGGCGAAGTATCAACGTTATGATTGTAGAAGTCGAGCCCGGCCTCGGCGAGTCGAGTGGCCTGCCTAGGTGTTAGCATGCCGAGCGTGACACAGGTTTCCATGCCAAGAGCTTTGACCTCGCTGATCATTTCGCAGACCCGATCAAGGTCGCGGTCCTTGGGACTACGCCAGGCCGCGGCCATGCAAAAACGGCTCGCGCCAGCGTTTTTGGCGCATTGCGCAGTAGCGATGACATCGGCGCGATCCATCAGGCGAGTGGCTTTCAATCCGGTGTCGTAATGCGCGCTCTGCGAGCAATAACCGCAGTCCTCTGGACAGCCGCCGGTCTTGATGCTCAGCAAGCTTGCAGTCTCGATGTGGTTCGGATCGAAGTTCGCGCGATGAACACTCTGCGACTGAAACATCAGATCGGCAAATGGCAGGCTATAGAGCGCCTCAGCCTCGGCGCGTTCCCAGTCACTACGGACCACCGCCCTGCTGCCTCCGCCATTCCCTTCAACTTTCACAGTAGGGATCATTCAACTTATTCCTGTTACAATAGATCGATCAGATCGAACAGCTATTGTGTTGTGTGATTAGCGGGAGCGAGGTGACCTGCCCGGGAGAAGCATAGGATCGTGGCGACACCTAAAGACAGCAGAAATCCCCCCGGATTGCAGAAATTCTGCAAAATGAACGGCGCCGGCCGCGGATCTTTTGTGGAACGGCGTCAACAGCGCCACGACCGTCGGGTTCCTGGTTATCGTCTCTATCGCGCCGCCCAGTTCAGGGACGGCGTCCGCAGCGCGCTCAGCGTGCGGGTTCGGCGCATGGGCAAGACCGCGAGCCCGCCTTGTTGCGGGCAACGTTCTGCCGACCGGTTCTAGTCCATCGCCGACTGCTGCTTCGTTCCGAGTGAATGAACCCTTCATATCCAAGAAGCGAGGCGCGCCCCGGGGCTTGCGACCGATTTTCCGTCCTGGCGCGAACCGGAAGATCACTATCACCCCAACGTTCTTTTGGTCCCCGGCTCGTCCGTCCTTGGAAGTCGGCCGACGTTGCTGAACGTCTCTCCCCGTAATGCCGCCAGCAGGTTGACGACGTTCCCGCCTTTAGCCTCGCCCTCGAGAAGAGCGGTCTGCCGACTCAAGAAGTGGACGTGTGTGTGTCGGAGCTCACCCGCCTCGCTCGCGCCAGCGAAGTACTTCGTCGGGTTCGAAAGTGAGGTGGGCAGCTCCGTTAGAGACAGGCTAGCGCGCATTCTTGTCGACTTACTCAAAAAAGCGCTCGGTCCTTCGCCGCTCTGCTCTCCAACAACTACGACAATTTGAGAGCGCCGCCTAGTGTGGCGCAGGCTGCCTCAGTCCATCGACAATCTTGAAGGTCCGGACGTCTCAGTCCGGCACATTGGAGCCGACCATCCGATAGCGGGAACCATCGGCGAGGCCTGTTCATTCCGAACCCATCGAACCGTTAAATCTCGGCGATCTCAGAGCCAGCGCCGCATCTTCCGATCCGACGCAGATTCTCTGCGAAACAGCCTCCTTTTTGCGACGTTTCGACATACACCGTGGTTTATCTTTCTCGGTGAAACGCAGATTCCAACTGCTCTGGAGTGCCTTACTTCGAACGCCGGCCGTCGTGCGACCACTGATCGTGAGGTCCGCTTGCTCAGCTACTACAGGGAGAGAATCGAATGACGAACTCTGATTATGGCGCCAACGAACAGCAACGTCACGCGCGCGGATGGTCGCTACATGGCCGCGTTGCGCTCGTGACCGGTGCCTCGGGAGGACTTGGGCAGGCTATTGTGGCTGAACTAACCGAACGCGGAGCAGACGTGCACGGGGTTGACGTCGTTGGCGAGGGCGTCTTCCACGCAGATCTTGCTACTGCGAGCGGGAATCGCGACATGATCGCCAATGTACTCATGACCTCAGGACGTCTCGACATTCTTGTATTGAATGCAGGATGTCAATTTATCGCGCCGCTCGATCAGTTTCCAGATGCCGAGTGGGACCGTCTCAATGCCGTGATGATGGACGGACCATTTCACGCGATGAAGGCGGCATGGCCGGCCCTGACGAAGTCCGCTGGTGGTCGTGTTGTGGTCACGGCCTCAGTCGCGAGCTACGGAGGCGGACGCCAGAAGGTTGCGTATTGTGCCGCAAAGCACGGTGTTCTTGGTTTAGTCCGTACTGCCGCTCTCGAGGGCGGTGCGCACGGCCTTACCGTCAATGCTGTCGCGCCTGGCTGGATGGATACAGGGCTGATGCGTGGTCAGCTGGAAGCTCAGGCGGCGAGTCGAGGCGTAAGCATCGAAGAGGTCATCGCCCTTTTTCGCGCGTCACAGCCCGGCAATCGCTTCGTCGATGTTCGGGAAGTCGCCGCAACCATTGGCTTCCTTGTAAGCCCTTGTGCTTCCGGAATTAATGGTGAGTGTATCACCATTGATCTTGGAGCAAGTGCCAGTGGCTAACAGTTAATTCTGTTGTTCGGTTTGGTGGCCAACACAAGTAGTCGAGCATCTTAGCTGTCGTCAGATAGCCGGTGGGAGCGTAGTAGAAAACTGCGCTCGTTCATTTCATCGCTCTTGCACCAATAACAACGGCTTAAGAATAGCCATTCGGACAGCGTCTTTGATGCGAGTTCGATCGACATGTCCGGTCTGCCGCCGATATGCAGGCTCGGTGCCGCTCTACGATTGTTCGCCAAACGACCGATTTCGGCGAGACGGATGCGGGCGTCGCTCCTTGGCACACTATGGTCGCTTGCAGATGCCTTTCCCAGTTACTCTCGCGGCCGCATTTTCCCTTTGTCGACGAACTGACCTTCTGCCGTTCGAGCAAGATGTCTGTATATTGTTTCTTCCAAAACGTGGGTGGTCATGCGGTCGAACAAAACTCGCTGACGCCTGGATTAAATAAAGAGTAGACGCTCATCGAGCCCGATGGGCGGCGCTGTGGGCCAGAACGTTGGCGAGGTAGCCTTGCGGAGCGGCGCGGTTCATTTGCCATGAAGATCAGGCTGCACCAGGCCGCGGCGCACCACCTGTCCCGATTGGCTCAGCAGAACAGCCAGATTTTTCGTCCAAAGGCATTGCTTGCAAGCCTCGTTGGAGAGACACCCGCGATGGATTTCCACGCGTTGTATCCTGTGGTTCCACTCACGAGAAAGAGCTCGATCAACTACGGCATCATCTGGGACAACCACCGTCAGTCTTTTCTGCGTCCCGTGCCTACTCACCTCTCCCTGTGGAGCGAACGCCCCTGGGCAGCGTCTCGCCCTTTCAGGAGCAATTCCCAAGTAAGGTGGGGCCAAGCTAGCGTCGCGCGGGCATCATTGCGGCCATTTCCTGCGCCTCAGACCTGTGGATGTGAACTCGACGACCTGAAGCTTCACTTTTGGCGATCAAACGCAGAATTTCTACTACGCGAAGCACATTTTTAGTCAAGTTCAAGTCGGCGGCCTTGTAATGTCTTCCAGTGGCTCATTGAGCAACTCGGCTCTCAACAACCTGCCAAGAAGCAGGCCGCTTTCAGAAACGTCGGTGAATGTAAGTAACATATCTAAAGGCCGCGGCTGAGGCTGGCGTTCCGGGCATGGCATCCGCGCTCACTTGTACACATTGCTGCATTCCAGTCGCTTGTAAGCGGCTTCGCGCGGCGGGCGGACGACGTTGCAGAAAAGCGTGGCAGCGACGCCTTGAACGCCTAGTTCATCGCCGATGATTTAGCGACGGCTTCCATAAACATGATCACGAGTAGTGACAATTCCCCGTCTTATTCTATTCCAGACCGATCGGGCCGACATCGTCGAGCGCCTTAGGGTATCGAAGAGATGAAGGCCTCAAATCTTTTCAAAGTCCGACGATTTTCTTCCCGATTCGGCGAATACACCGAGCATGTCGCGCCATTCGGCATCTCACTTGCTGTTCTCGCGCACGATCTGAAGTGCAACAGGCAGCCGCTTACGTCGTGCTTGGACGTTGCTACGGTCGATTGGGCAAGCGGCGTAGTCATCAGGCGCCCCTTCGAGCTCGCCTCCTCACTAGTCGGCACGGATGGTCTCACTCGCTGTCGATTGCATTTGCAGCGTAATCGCGCTGACCGCGCGCGACGCAGCAATTCTACCCGAAGGCTCCTACCAAGACGCACCTCGCTGATATCTGCCGGCCCAATCGGCTTAACGATCAAAGCTCGGTCGTCAGGCAAAGACGGCAGCCTTCCCAACCAGCATAACGCGATCCCCACATGACGGACAAATCCAAGTTCAACGCGCCCAGCGCCGATGGCATCATCGCGCCGCTCCGTCAGGCCACATTCCGGCGTATCTGGTTGGCAAGCCTGCTCTCCAATTCGGGAGCCCTGATTAGGAGCGTAGGCGCGGCTTGGGCGATGACGCAGATGACATCCGCGGCGGACATGGTCGCACTGGTGCAGACTGCGCTGATGCTGCCAGTCATGCTGATCTCGATGCCGGCCGGCGCGATCGCCGACATGTATGACCGTCGCGTCGTATGCCTGGTTTCGCTCGGCATCTCGCTTGTGGGCGCGACTGCGCTGACAACACTAACCTGGTTCGGCCAGGTTACACCAAACGTGCTGTTGGCGCTGTGCTTTGTCATCGGCAGCGGAGCCGCGTTAATGGACCCCGCCTGGCAATCTTCTGTGAGCGAGCAGGTACCGTCTGAAGCGCTACCAGCGGCAGTCGCACTGAACAGCATTAGCTGGAATATAGCGCGCAGCGCGGGCCCCGCGATCGGTGGAATCATCGTTGCATTCGCCGGTACAGTGGCTGCGTTTGCACTCAACGCCCTGCTGTATTTGCCGCTGATGGTTGCCCTGTTTTTATGGAAGCGCGTTACAGAACCGTCGCGCCTGCCGCCCGAAAACCTCCACCGTGCCATCGTTTCAGGCGTACGTTACATATTCCATTCGCCATCGATTATGATCGTGTTGAGCCGCTCGCTGGCTTTTGGCGTGATCGGCGGCGCCATTATAGCGCTGATGCCGTTGGTTGCGCGCGATCTGCTGCACGGGGGCGCAGAGACGTATGGTATGATGCTCAGCGCCTTTGGTTTCGGCGCAGTCATCGGGGCGCTTAACATCGCTCAGGTACGAAAGCGGTTGAGCGGTGAGGCTGCGATCCGCGCCTGCGCCCTTTCCATGGGCGGTGCGGCTGTTGCCCTGGCGCTAAGCCACGTGCTGATTCTTTCGGTTGCAGCACTTGCATTGGCCGGCGCGGTCTGGATGATGTCCTGGGTGCTATTCGGCCTTGGCGTGCAACTGTCCGCGCCAAGATGGGTTGCGGGACGATCGCTTGCGGCCTATCAGGCGGCAAGTTCGGGTGGTGCTGCGGTGGGTAGCTGGGGCTGGGGTCACCTCACCGACTTCGCTGGTGTCGACACGGCGCTCTTGGTTGCTGCTGTTTTGATGCTCGTCTCCCCTATTCTAGGATTTTGGCTGCCCATGCCGCCCGTCAGTGAACCCGGCGACGAACCTGAAATGTTCGAGGATCCCAAGGTTCAGCTCTCCCTGACTGGACGCAGCGGTCCGCTTGTGGTGGAAGCCGAGTACCGAGTCGCGCAGGACAACGCGCGAGCTTTCTACAACTTGATGCAGGACGTCCAACTCTTTCGCCAACGTAATGGAGCTTATGGCTGGTCGATTGCCCGCGACATTGCCGATCCCGACCTGTGGACTGAGCGCTATCACTGCCCGACATGGCTCGACTATTTGCGCCAGCGCAACCGCGCGACACAGTCGGAACGCGCGCTAGATCGGCAGGCCGGCGCTTTCCACGTAGGTCCCGCGCCCGTGCGTGTCAGACGTATGCTAGAGCGTCCATTCGGGTCAGTGCGTTGGACCGAAGATGTGCCTAACCGCACCGCAGACGAAGCCCTCCGCGGTAGTTCTAAATATCTTGCGGAGTAGTGGTTTTCGATTCCTTGAACATTGGTCGGCTTAAACAAGTCCGTATTGTAAATGATCGGCAGCGAGCGGGACAAGGCGAGTAGCCTAGCCAACTTCAGTGCAGGCGCAGTTATTCTGCTGAAGCGATTGCCATCTGTTTTAGAAGCGGCACCTCGGAAAAATCGGAAAAATTTCTACGGTTTCCGTTTGGGGAGCGATATCGTCTGATCGGGCCCGGTCGTAGTCGGTCCGGAACATCGAATGGTGATCTGAAATCTGGAGCTCTTCCCAGAACGCTTAATGAGTTTCATGGGGAGAATTGGATATACGAGCTGCCGAGCGGAGAGCTACCTTAAAGATAGCTTGCTAAGACTAGCGTGGCGCGTCATCAGCGCTTGTTCATCATCACATGGGAGTTGGCGGCACGAGAAAATGCTGCCTCCGCGATAGATCTGTTGCTCTTTACAAGCAAGATGCACGTTCGCGAGCCTTGCGAACTGCGCCCAGCGCGCTTTGACATTCATATGGCGTAGCTCGCCCGCGAAGGGAAATCAGTTTGACGGCCTTAGTGTCCAGAGCAACTGGTTCGGTGGATGCGAGCCGCAGAGTGGCATGTCTGAGCAACTAATCGCGCGCTAGGGAAACTTACCGGATAATGCAGGCCAGCTCTTGGAACGCTATCATGGCCGTAATACCACTATCTTCCCTTCCAAATTGGACTACGTTTTTCTACGAAAGCCCGAGGCCCCTCGAGTCTGTCCTCTGAGCGGCTGTAGGTCTCGACTGTGGCAAGCTGGCGGCGCGCCACGCGATTCATGGCGTCCTGAAAGGAGAGCGTTTCGGCCACGCGCGCCGTCTCCTTGATGGCGGCTAAGACCAATGGCGGTCCATTGGCGAGCAGCTGCGCAATCTCCCAGACCCGATCCTCAAGTTTGTCTTTGGGTAGTACCTCATTGACCAGCCCCCACCGATGCGCTTCGGCGACGTCCATACGGCGGCCCGTGAGGAGCAGTTCCATGGCGACGTGATAAGGGATGCGTTTCGGCAGCTTTATGGTTGCCGCGTCGGCCAGCACTCCGGCGCGGATTTCCGGTAGCGCGAAAGAGGAATGATCGGATGCATAAATCAGATCGCATGATAGTGCTAGCTCGAAGCCGCCCCCGACTGCCATGCCGTTGACGCAAGCAATCACTGGCTTATTTAGGTCGCGCAGTTCCTGCAGCCCGCCAAATCCGCCTACGCCATAGTCGACGTTGACAGACTCTGCGGTAGTCGCTGCCTTGAGGTCTAGGCCGGTGCAGAAGAACTTGTCGCCGGCCGTTTTGATGATGGCGACGTGTAGGTTCGAATCGTCGCGGAATGCCTTGAATGTTTTCCCCATTAGTTGCGAGGTCTCTAAATCGATCGCGTTCGCTTTCGGCCGATCTAACGTGACTTCCAGGATCGAGCCTTCCCGGCGGACGGTTATGATCTCGGTCATGCTTCTCTCCTAGTACAAGCATCGTAGCACCGATTAAGGCACCCCTGCCTTCGGCGCTGACACTCAAGGGAAACCATCCAGTCTGCCAATCGCAACATTCGAAAAACAGCGTACCTGATGGAGGTGATGTCGGCCGCCACATCGACCTTTGGCCAGCTACGGTAGCCTCGCAGCGAGGGAGCTTTGCGGTGCGTAGCGATGCCTCGCATATTGCAGGCAACGTTAGGAAGCAGTCCGAACGCGGTGAGGCGATCCGATCGATAACGTCACGGCATCGCCGCAAGATATCCGGCTTGCCTGATGCGCTTGATGCTGCCGTGACGTCAAAATTGCTGCGACAGGCCGATCAGCGGTGCCACTTGGGATTGAATCTACAGAAGACTCTGGGACAACCAGCACAAGATCACCCCCCCATCGGCGCGGTCGGTTGATGAGGAAATCCACATACAATCGGATCCGCTGAGCACCGTTCACGCTTCTCTGCTAGCGTAGCCGAATGCTTGCGCCCGCGCGCTCTGGACGGGGTAGCTGCGCGTGCACCTGCGCCAACTTGAGCAGGCGCTTGCGCACATTACCCTGCGCGGGTCCGCTGCGTCCCGCACCAGCCTTGACGTGAATCAACATCTGCTCGCCCGTGGCCACCGGCGCCTCGTCACCCTCGCGTGCAAGGACATGGAAAAGGTGAAGGCGTTTGTCGTCGGCGCCCAGGATCTGCGTAAGCACCTGGACATGGTCGCCGGCGTACAATTCGCGGATGTGAGACAGGTGCGTCTCAATCGTAAAGTAACTACCGCATTCTGAGCGGTACTGGTCGTCGATGCCGATGTAACGGAGCACGTTTTCGGTGCCGTAGCCGCAGAGCTCAAGATAGCGCTTTTCTGTGACATGGCCATTGTAGTCAAGCCAATCAGACGGCATCTCGATAATTGGCATTCGCAGTGGTCCCGGACCGCCAGTAGGCGGGGGGATGCGGTGACGCAGATTTTGTTCCCAGCGCGCAAGCGTTTCGCCGGCGCCATAGGTCTGTGAGCGCAATCCCTGCAGCACGGCCACGAGGCAGTCGTCGCGCTTCTGCTCCAGCTCGGGCCCCGTCGGGTTCTCGCCTCGTGAGTCGGTTTGCTTGACGAGTTTGTCAACAAACGCATCAGTTAGTTCGGGCACGTCGGTGAGCTTCGACCACGGCCACTTCAGTCCGGGCCCCCATTTCTCTAGGAACTGACGCATGCCAGTCCCACCACCGCCAACGCGGAAAGGTCCTATGACCGCCCGGCGCAGCCCGAACGAATATCTGATCGCATCATCGACCTCTTGCACGGTGGCGATGTCGTCGTGCACCAGCCAAAGCGCCTCGCGCCACATGGCCTCCTGCAATCGGTTGGCGATGAAGCCGTCCATCTCTTTGCGCACCACGATAGGATGCATTCCCACCGCCCGATAGATCTCCGCCGCCCGCGCCAGCGACTCGGTTGCCACGCCTTGACCGGCGCATAGCTCAACCAGGGGCAGAAGGTATACTGGGTTGAATGGATGCGCAACGAGCAGGCGATCGCGATGCTGCATCCGCGCCTGCAGCAAGGATGGCCGCAAGCCCGATGTCGAGGAGCAGATCAGGGTCTCAGGCGCCGTCTCCCGATCGGCAGCCGCAAGCAACTCCTGCTTGAGCTCCAGACGCTCCGGCGCGGACTCCTGTACAAGCTCCACGCCATGCACCGCTTCCGCAACCGTTTGCACCACGGTGAGCTCGCCTTCAGGCGGCAGCGGTAACGGCGTCAGCCGCCGATAGGCCCGGCGCGCGTTCGCCAGCATCTTCTGCACGTACTCGACCGCGCCGGGTGACGGGTCATAAAGTCGAACGTTCACCCCGTTGAGGAGAAACCGAGCAGCCCAGCCGCCGCCGATCACTCCGCCCCCCAGCAATCCAACTGCTCTCGGCATCCGTTGAGACATGAACTTTGAAACCTCACCCATGAGTTCGAAGCGCGAGCTTCTCGCGCACCTCATCCGGGCTCATCAACCGAACCCCGATCCGCTCAAGAATTTGCACCGCCCGCTCAACGAGCTCGGCGTTGGTCGCCAGTCGTCCACGGGAAAGGTACAGATTGTCTTCCAACCCCACCCGCACATTCGCCCCCACCAGCGGCGCCAAAGCCACGTACGGAAGCTGCATCCGCCCGATCGAAAAGGCCGAGTAGATAGCGCGCGGCGGCAGTCGGTGCACCAGCGCCATTAGCGTGGTCGGATCGTCCGGCGCACCATAGCGAATCCCCATGCACAGCTGAATCAGCGGCGAACCCTCGATGAGCCCCGCCTCAATCAGATCGTGGACCATCACCAGATGACCGGCGTCAAACACCTCGAGCTCAGGACGAACGCCGAGATCCTTCACGCGCGCAGCCATCGCACGTAGAGTCCCAGGGGTATTGGCCATGAGGTACTCGTTGCGGGTGGCGAAGTTCATCGATCCACAATCCAAGGTGCAGATCTCTGGCCTCAGCTCCTCCACGTGCACGAGGCGCTCGGTCGCACCTACCATATCGGTGCTCGGGTCCAGCGGCAGGGGGGAATCCGCCCCGCCCAGCACAATGTCGCCACCCATTCCCGCAGTTAGGTTGATAACTGGCTTCACGTCGGACGCCCGAATGCGGCGCACCACTTCACGAAACAGTGCTGGATCACGCGAGCCCCGCCCGGTCTCGGGATTACGCACATGAATGTGCACAACAGCGGCTCCCGCACGCGTTGCCTCAATGGCCGAGTTTGCAATCTGCTCGGGAGTAACCGGTACATGTGGACTACCGACCGAAACTCCGCCGCCCGTGACCGCACATGTGATGAATACCTCAGAGATCATCCCCGATCCTCTCAATTCACTGTCGGCCCGACCGTTGCCAAGGCAAGCCCGATCCACGACAAGTTTCACCTTGCTTGATTACTACCGGCCCCCGGAATTTGAATTTGGTCATTATCCTCGTCGTGAAGCAGTAATTCTGCGCCTTGCGGTCAAAACTCGGATTTTTGCTTCATCAACCTCGCGGTGCCGCACCAAGCTCTTCTGAGACCGCCAAGCAAAAATCAGCGCGCTTGCGTTAGATCACGGCCTGGATGAAGGCGTTAGAGTTGATCAAAACGATTACCAGCGGACCCGGAACCAACCCTTTCAAGCGCGATTCTGACCGGATATCCATAGGGCGTGTTGGTGCGTTCGCAAAGAACCGATGGGTGAGCCTGCGCTTGGCTGCACCTGATGGATCGATACGTTGATGCAGTACAGGACGAAAATCGACTACCGCCTCCCCTCGTCGCAGTAAAAGCGACCTCTAGAAGGAAGATAATCACGACCGATACGTCTACGAACGGATTCAACAGCAACGACGATTTCTGCGGTCGGACGCCAGCAACTAGAAATGCCTCATCGATCAAAACTCGCGACTACGACTGCACTCTTAGTATGGTGGAGCGGCGGCCATAGCGGTCCTCAAGGATCTCGAGGAGGTCGTGGCGGGCCGCAGCGGCGTCTGTGCCTATGCGCGCTCGATGTTCCAGCTGGCATGGCGCCGATGACTAGACGCCATATGCCCCGGCACGGTCGTGTACTTGTGGTTGCCGCTCAAGCGCTGATGCGCGGCGATCCGTTCGCCCTCGTGAACAATCTCGACGCTGCGGGCGGTGAAGCGCACCTCGACAATCGTCACCAGCCAGCTCGCCTGGCACGCGCTGATTGGCGACCCCACCTACGCCGACGCCCTCCTCTCCCGCCGGGGAGATAACGCGCACCGGATCGATCTCAAGGGCGAGAGCATGCGGCGAACCCGTAAGCCCGGCCGAAAAGCCAGAGCACGTGGCGCTGTGGACATGCCGCTGCGCTTGGACAACGCAAGGGCGTTGCCCACACGCCCAGCAGAAGAAGAATACCCTCAAACCGCGATCTAGGTTGAGCACGCGGATTCGCCGATGCCCAGGTCAGAACACCTCTCGCCCCGGGCGAGATCAAATCCATACACCGGGCGAGGTCATCGGAATCCGCAAACTAAAGCCCTCGTTACGGTTTTGCGACAGCTGCGCTTCCGCCTTCTGGTGCTGGTCGAACCGGACTAGGAAGCCCCCACCACTGTGGGAATGGCGCGGGTCAACCACATTGTCTTCGACGATGCGCGGGAGCAATCAGGCAATTAGACCAGCGCTTCGCACATTTTATGCGTTCGGTGCCGAAAATAAGTGAGGATACAGCAACTTTGTCCGAACAACGCATCATAGATGCGCAAGCGGCGAGTGTAGACTTCAACAAAACAAAAAGGATCGAGGAGGAGCATGGCCGAGCATTCTCTTGATTACCCCTATTGCGAACGTCGGCAGCAGAAAGCGCTCGCCGCAATGGAGCGGGCGAACTCGCCACGCTCCGCGGCTCGCAGCCATCTGCGACATCTAGCGGGATATCTCGGGTGTGGTGGACACTTGTCGCTTTTCCCATCGATTCCTCGCGCAGGCAAGTTCCGACATTCGTCGTCCAAGAACTCGAAATGGAGGCAGTCTGCGCTGGGAGTTGATGGAATCGCTTACTGACCCCAGCAGTACGATTTTCACCGAAGAGTGCGCCAATGCATTTAACGACAGGGCCGCTTTTTCCATAGGCGAGAGGAGCAACATTACGCTCAAGCGCGATCCTGAGCGCTCGGTGACGCGCAACACCAACCACGTCCCCCACTACTCTCCTCAAGAGGTTGTCTGAACAAGCAGTCGCTTCCAGTTTGCGGGAACGAAAGAGAGGGTATTGAAATGCACAGGCGCACATTTCTAACGTACACAACGACAGTAGCGGCCAATGCTCTAGCTGCGCCCTATGTTCGCGCAGAGTCGAAAACATTTACCGGTATCACACTGCGTGTAAACGGATACGGCGGCGCGTGGGATGACGCGCTGGTCAGGAGCGTGGCGGTGCCGCTCGAACAGAAGTACGGACTGAAAGTCCAGTTCAACGCTGGGACCGTAGCGGCGGATCGTGTCAAACTGCTCGTGAACAGGGACAATCCTCCATATGACCTTTTCATGGGTGATAGCCCTTATATGGTCGAGCTCATCAACAACGGCCTCATCGAAGAAATCAAGGCGTCAGACGTCCCCAACGTCAAACGAATCCTTCCCGGCTTTCGCGAATTCGGCGAATACGGTGCACCATACAGCGTGGCAACTGTTGTGCCTTTGTACAACTCAAACTTCATCACGCAACCGCTTACGTCTTATTCGGATATAGCCCGGCCCGACCTCAAGGATCGCGCCGTCGTTCCCGCACCCGCCCTCGACACTACTACTCTGTTTCTACTTGGTATCGCCGAGGAAAACGGCGGTTCGATTTCGAACATGGAGCCGGCTTACAGCGTACTGGCGACCGCAAAGCCAAACATCGTCGCACTCGCGCAGACCAGTGTTGCCGAAGTCCAAATGTTTCAAAGCAATGAGGCCTGTGCGGGCATATTCTGGGACGGCCGTGCTTATGAATTGCGGACCAAGGGCGTGCCAGTTGTCACTGTCGTTCCGCCTAAGGGCGTCTACGCGGTCACTAGCTACTTGAATATCGTCAAAGGCATGAAGTATCCCGAGGCAGCGCACGCCGTTATGGAGCAGTTACTCTCCGACCAAGGAATGCTTGGCCTACCAGAAGCGATTCGCTATGGCGCCACGACCGACGTCGTTATTCCGGAGGAAATCCGCAAGGACCTTCTGTTCAATTCGCCAGAGCGCAACGCCTTGAAAAAGCAAATTGACTGGCGAAAGTGGATAGGAGACCGCAGCGCTCGGATCGAGCGGGTCAACAAAATACTTCGAGGCTAGACAGGTTGATCAAGGGCTCGATAGCCCCAGCTCGAGGTCATGGCATATTCGATATGGCACGAAATATGAAGGCTCTTTTGTGAACCCGTCTCGGCTCGACCGCCCTATCGTAGGTTTGGCACTGCTATTGGGCCCGATGGTCTTGCTTCTTACCGGATTTCTGGTGATGCCCGTGTTCGGTTTGCTGCGGTCGAGCTTCCTTTCAGGGGATCATCTTCTTGAAGGCGGTGGCTTCACGCTTAAGCATTATTTGCATTTCTTTTCGGACTCGTACTACGCGTCAGTACTGGTCGAGACGTTTGCCGACGGGTTTATCGTCAGCCTGATCTGTTTGATAATCGGCTTTCCGACCGGCTATTCACTTGCCCGCCTGCCGCCTCGTGCGCGGCGGTGGCGGACCATTATTGTGATCCTGCCCCTAACACTTAGCCTTGTGGTCGTTGTATTTGGCTGGCTTATCATACTTGGTCGCAACGGTCTCCTTAATTCCGTTCTTGTAGGTCTCGGCGCCCTATCATCGCCGAAAGGCTTCCTCTTCAGTCGGCCGGCCGTGCTGATTGTGCTGGTGCAGCAGTTTCTTCCATTCATGATCTTGTCTGTCATGAGCGTTGTCACCCAAATAAATCCAGTGCTTGAACAAGCGGCAGCGAATCTGCGCGCGAACCGCTTCGTAACGTTCCGTAAGGTTATCATTCCGCTTACGATTCCCGGAATTCTTGTCGGGTTCAACCTTGTGTTTGTGCTGTCCATTTCAGCATTCGTCACGCCGCGTCTCATCGGAGGGACGCGCGTCGCGATGATCGGGAGCCTGATCTACGAGCGAATCATGACCGAGTTGAACTGGCCCTTTGGCGCAGCAATGGCCTTCATATTATTCGTGAGTGGGCTGTGCTTCACAGCATCGCTCAACGCCCTGGCTGCATCTCGCCTCATCATGAAAGGGCGCACTCATGCGATCTGATCTCATCGACGATCTGATGTTTATCTCGGGCGTCCTTGTTCGCTTGCTCGTCTATTCAATGTTAGCAGTGCCAGCGCTTCTGGTCATTGTGTCATCATTCACCAGCAGCAACACAATGAATTTCCCTCCCCCGGGGTTTTCCCTACGGTGGTATCGAGCGGCGTTCGCGAACGACTTGTTCATGACCGCGCTCTGGACGAGCACGTACCTTGCCGTGCTGGTTGCGGCGATCGCACTCTTGATTGGCTTTGCGGCGGCTTTCGCGATCAACCGATATTCCTTTCCAGGAAAGACATTTCTGCAAGGTCTTGCCTTTTCGCCGCTGATTGTTCCGGCCGTTGTCCTCGGCATCGGGTTGTTGCAGCTCTTCGCGTCGCTGGATCTTACCCAGACAATCTATCCGTTGCTCCTGGGCCATCTCGTTCTCGCGATTCCGTACGTCGTGCGTACGATCCTCGCAAGCCTGGCCCTGTACGATCAGCAACTCGAACAGGCAGCAATGAACCTTCGTGCTACCCCGCTGCGAGTCATTCGCCGCGTTACGCTGCCCCTCATCATGCCCGGCTTGCTGTCCGCCGCTATCTTTGCGTTCGTGACATCGTTTGGAAATGTGACGGTGTCCTCGTTTCTCACCTACGGCGGTCACGCGACCCTTCCGGTACAAATCTTTGCGTATGTGGACACCAGCTATGATCCACTCGTGGCTGCCGTATCGAGCCTGATGATCGCAGTGACATTGTTCGTGATTCTGACAATCGAGCGTCTGATCGGCGCTGACAGATTAGCCTAACCGAGGAGAGACGATGCTGGCGCTGTCGAAGCAATGTGAAGGTTCTGCGCGAGAATACGACGATATCGTCGTCGAGCTACGTTCGGTTTCGAAATACTACGGTGAAATGGCAGCTGTCGCAAGCACCTCACTTGCCGTGCGCCGTGGCGAGCTGCTTTGCCTGCTTGGGCCATCGGGCTGCGGCAAGACAACGACGTTGCGCATGGTTGCCGGATTTGTAGAGCCGACATCCGGAACGATTAGCATCAATGGCGTGGATATGACTCACCAACCACCTTATCGACGGGATACTGGAATGGTGTTTCAAAGCTACGCTTTGTTTCCACATATGACGGCGGCGGAAAACATCGCGTTCGGCTTGGAGAACCTGAAGTGGCCGCGACACGAGCGCGAGAAACGCGTCGACGAAATGCTCAAGCTTGTCGAGTTAGCTCATTTGGCTCATCGCCTTCCAGGACAACTTTCGGGCGGGCAGCAACAACGTATAGCGCTCGCGCGCGCTCTCGCCATGCGACCTGCGGTACTCCTTCTCGATGAGCCGTTCTCGAATTTGGATGCGCAGTTGCGCGTGCGCATGCGCGAAGAATTACGGGAGGTCGTGCGTAAGGTCGATGTAACGACTCTTTTTGTAACACATGATCAGGAAGAGGCGCTTACTATGTCCGACCGGATCGTCGTCATGAACGCTGGTCAGGTCGAGCAGGTCGGCACACCATGCGAGATCTACGAGGCACCATCGACACCTTTTGTCGCCAAGTTCATTGGTTGGTGCTCCCTGCTGAATGGAGCCGTAGGAACAGACGGTACGTTTATGTCGTCTGCTGGACTGCATCTCGGGGGAGGTTGGAGTGTCGGAGCAGGCACGGCGGTAGTTCGCCCCGAGCACGTCAAACTATCGTCACCTAGCACGGCTGGCGCCACTCATCAGGCCCGCGTACTACAAGCACAATATTACGGAGGAGCAACTCGACTCGTGGTTGACGTAAATGGTGAGCAGTTGACGATGCAGGAGCGTTTTGCATTCGGACGCCACCCAAAGCCCGGAGATCTGCTCAGTGTCACTATCGATACGAGCGACATTCGAATCATTCCGACAAAATTGGACGTGTCCTGAAACAGGCAGTCGGCCGAGAGGTAGGCGCGTCCGAGGGATCGTCAGCTCGCCATCAGTAAAGAGGCACTGAACGGCAGCCGGATGAGCGCAGCTGAACCAAACGGGTTCGTGGTGTGTGACAGGTACGCCCTTGTGTTTGACGCTCTCGTAACTGTCATTCCAGCATCCACGGAATGGGGACGTGTCGGCTGCGGTTCGCAGCGGTGCTGACTTTCTGGACGAACGGAACGCCGTAATCCTGCGCGCGGAACGCTGAAACGGCTCATAATTTATGGACTACAAGCTTGTTCTGCTTGGGCCGTGAGCGACGTGCCAACGCAAGGTAGACGGGGTTAGAGGCAGCACGATGAGACCCAATTCTGACGCCATCTGGCAGATCGCCGATGACAAAGCTCCAGCTTTCCATGCGCTGAGCGATGAAATCTGGTGCAAGCCCGAGTTGAACTATCAGGAGTTCTCTGCTGCGGCCGCGCACGAGAGAATATTGAACTCGCACGGATTCCGCGTCCAGAGAAACATTGCCGGACTACCGACGGCTCTGATGGCTGAGGCGGGTGAGGGAGGGCCGGTTATCGCCATTCTCGGCGAGTTCGATGCACTTCCTGGCCTAAGCCAAGAAGCTGGTGCTGCGATTCAAAAGCCCCTCGTCCCGGGGGGGAACGGACATGGTTGTGGCCACAATATGCTTGGTTCAGCAGCACTTCTGGCGGCGGCAACGGTGAAAGACTGGTTGACGTCTACGGGCCAAGAAGGTCGTGTACGCTACTATGGATGTCCTGCAGAGGAAAATGGATCTGGAAAGGGGTTCATGGTGCGCGCCGGCGTCTTTTCAGATGTTGATGTCGCGATCTGCTGGCACCCTGCCGACTTCACAGGAGTGTTCAAAGCACTGTCACTCGCCTGCGTCGAAATCGAATTTACTTTCCACGGGCGCGCCTCACACGCAGCCGCCGCCCCACAACTGGGACGAAGCGCACTCGATGGGGTGGAGTTGATGAATGTCGGCGTCAACTATATGCGTGAGCACGTTCCGTCCTCCGCACGCGTTCATTACGCCGTCACTGATGCTGGAGGCAACGCGCCGAACGTCGTGCAAGCTCGCGCGTCCGTGCGGCAGCTTATCCGGGCTCTGAATCTCAATGACATGTGGAATCTAGTGGATCGCGTAAAAAAAATCGCGCAGGGCGCGGCGCTTATGACGGAAACTCGCGTTGAGACGACACAGCTCTCCGGGGAGGCCAATCTTGTTCCCAACCGTCCGCTCGAGAAGGCTATGCAGGCCACTCTTCTTCGACTTGGAGGCCCAGGCTTCGATGCAGCTGATCGCGCTTATGCCGCACGAATACAGCAAACATTTTCTGCTGACGACCTTCGGACCGCGCACGCCCGTTATGGTATGACGCCGCTCGGCGGCGAAGTATTGAGCGAAAGAGTCTTTCCTCTGGATTATTCCGGCGAACTCCTGGTCGGCTCAACAGATGTCGGTACCGTTAGCTGGGTTGTGCCCACGGTGCAGTGTCGCGTCGCGTGTTATGCGGTGGGAACGCCGGCGCATTCTTGGCAACTCGTGGCCCAGGGCAAGATGCCCGCCGCACACAAAGGATTGACATATGCTGCGAAGGCCATTGCTGGCGTCGCTGTCGATCTTCTCCAGGACAAACGGCTTCTGATGGCCGCCAAGGAGGAGTTCAAAGCGTTTCGCACCACAAATCCGTTTAAAAATCCCATTGCGGACGACGTTGCTCCGCCTCTTGACATGGCAGCCCGTTGACGGGCCGGTGCCGGGAGGGCGCGGCATTAGCGCTCGCCCGCATTTTTGAGCTTCTGAAGAATCTCGATTGAATTTGCGGCTTTGCGCCCGTTGATCTCGTGCTCCGACCGCTCGTGCTTCTCATCTCCATCGACGAGCGCTGGTCTGTACAGACTAGCACTACTTTGGCAGAATCTATTTGCGCCGTTGTTTTTCAAGGATTTGTTTTCGGCAAAATGGGCACCGCTGAGACGGCGGCCGAAGGATAAGATCGACGATGGCGTGACGTACGGCGGGCATGGTCGGTTGGGGCGGAGGTCCGTTGATTCTTTTTTTTCCGCCCCGCGTGTGCGAGGCGACGATGCTGCAGGAAGGCGTAGGCAATCATTGTCATCAGGGCGTGGCGATGAAGACCCTGCCATGATCGCCCCTCGAAGTGATCAAGTCCAAGCTCCTCCTTCAATTGCTGATGCGCCTGCTCACAAATCCATCTTGCCTTGATGGTGGCGGCTAGTGTGCGCAGATCCGTCGCCGCGGGGAGATTGGCGAGATAGTATTTCTTCTCCCCTGAAGCACGTTGCTCGCCAATGAGCCAAGCTTCGTCGCCCGGGAGATGCTGCTGACCCTTATCCCAAATCCGCTGCGGAGGGCCGTCGGCGGTGCGGACACGGAGAGCAGCAAATCGAGCTTTCAGCCGCCCTTTCGTCCCGCTGCGCCAACTCACGGCTTTCCATTTGGCGCTGGCCAGCATTTGTTCTGCCGCAATCGATAAGATATCGGGCACGTGGTGCTTTCGTGGTTTCCCGCGGACTTTGGTAATCGGCCAAATGAGCTTCACATCGACCGGATACACCTTCAGGTGCCGAGGGATGCCGACAGCCCAGGCCAGCCCGCGCTCTGTTAGCCCTTGTCGAAACGGTGCGCTAAGTCCGTATCCCGCATCCGCCAGCACACATCCGAAGCGCACGTTGGCTGCCATCGCGCGGTCAATCTCGGCCAAAGCAATTTCCGGCTTGGACCGTGGCGTTCGGTGTTCGACTGGCACGCGAGCGCGCTTCAAACGAGACACGTCGCTTGTCCAACTGTCAGGCAGAAAGAGACGTAACGCGATCATCACTGGCACTTCGCCGCGCGCAAGCGTCAAAGACACCAGCGTTTGGCAATTTGCCGTTTTGCCGAGAGTCGAGGCGTATTGAGCCGCAACACCAACCGAGCGTTCGCCTTTCTTCGGCAGTGAGGTGTCATCAATAACGAGCACCGCATCCCTACCGCCGACAAGTCGGTCCGCCTGGTTGAGCAGCTCCGTCTCCAGCGGCGTCGCGTCCCAGACACCGTCCGCAATGAAATGGTGCAGCTGGTCGTAGTTGCCCGTGGCAAGGCGCTCCGCCATCGGCTGAACGCTCTTGCGATCGCCAGGACCGATCAGTCCTGCAACATACAGAGGACACATCCGCTGCCGCGTCTTATGACCCAGCCGGTCCAAGAACGGCATCAGCCAGCGTTCAAGTTCGTCTTCCCATCCCGCCATGGTCAGCCCTCCAAGAGCCGACCACCCATGAATCATTGAAAAATTGATTCGGGAATCCTATAAAGCATGGCAAAACCGACAATCTGCCAAAGTAGTGCTAGGCTCAGGACTCATTGATTGAGATAGAAGGCGACGGAGGCTGCGATGCAGATCGCCGAGAAGAAGGTGTGAGCGCATCGGTCGTAGCGGGTGGCGATGCGTCGCCAATCCTTCAGTTTGGCGAATAGATTTTCGATCTTGTGACGGGAGCGATAGAGGCCTTTGTCGTAGACGAGCGGCTGCTTGCGGCTTCTGGTCGGCGGGATGCAGGCTTCCATGCCTTTGGCCTTCAGGGCCGCACGGAACCAGTTGGAGTCGTAGCCGCGGTCTGCGATCAACGCCGAGGCGGGCGGCAGGGCTCCGAGCATCAGGCGAGCGCCCTTGTGGTCGCTCATCTGGCCTTCCGAGAGCAGCATGACGAGCGGCTTGCCAACGTCGTTGCAGACGACGTGGAGCTTGGAATTCAACCCGCCTTTCGTGCGGCCGATGCAGCGGGAAAGAACCCCTTTTTTAGGAGGCTCGCGGCCGTTCGGTGCGCCTTCAGATGCGTGGAATCGATCATGATGCGCTCTGGCTTCGGTCCTTCCGCCGCCAGGGTGGCAAAGATCCGATTGAACACGCCGAGCCGGCTCCAGCGGATGAGGCGATTGTAGAGCGTCTTGTGCGGACCGTAGCCCTTCGGCGCGTCCTTCCACTGCAGACCGTTGCGAATGACATAGATGATGCCACTGACAACGCGGCGGTCGTCGACCCTCGGCACGCCATGCGCCAACGGAAAACACGGCGATATGCGCGCCATCTGGCGCGCGCTGAGCAGAAACAAATCACCCATCAAAGTCTCCGAATCAGGAGACCTTGAATCACGCATCAATCAAAATTAATAGGTCCTGAGCCTAGCTTAGCATCGATTGCTCAAAAGCCACCCAATTTCCCTCGGCTTTGCAACATTTCGGCGATTTTGGCGCTCTGTTGGGAGAAATCCGGCGTCACTAGGCAGGTAACATTTTGCACGATCTCGGAGCATTTAACTGAGGTCGCCTCGACCTAAGACTCTCACATATTTCCACAAGTCTCAGGGAGCGAAGAGATGACAATCGGCAAAGGTTTGCAGATATTCCCGCGAGAAGAGTACCTACGTCGGCTCGCCGCCGTAAAATCGGAAATGAGACGACGCGACATCGACACACTTTTTGTAAGCAATCCTTCGAATATCGCGTACCTTTCGGGTCACACCGCTTATTCGTGGTACGTCCCGCAAGGGCTCGTCATTTCGATTGACTGGGAGGAGCCGACGTTCATCACGCGCCGCATGGATGCACCGGCCGCCATGCATGAGACGTTCCTTCAGCATAGCAACGTAATTGGCTACCCGGAAAACCTCATCGCGAACCCTGAGAGGGACGGCTACGACTTTATCATCGATTTTTTTCACGAACGTGGCCTTGCGAACCGCGGCATAGGGCTCGAGCTGAGCTCCCTGACACTCAAAAGCGGGCCGGCCCACGAGAAGTTCAAGGCGCGTCTGCCGAATGCGAAGATCGTGGATTGCTCGAGGGCTGTAGACTGGGTTCGGATCGTTAAGTCGGATCTCGAAATTTCAGTTATGCGGGAAGCTGCTGCTATCACGACTGCGGCAATGTTGCGTGCCGCAGAAGTGATACGCCCCGGGGTGCGAGAAGCTGATGCGGCAGCCGAGATCATCGGGACGTTGGTGCGCGGAGCGAACGGGAAACCTGGAACGGCGGTTTCGCATTTCTGCATGTGCTCTTCGCCACGCACCGGCACGGCCCACATTCGATGGAGCGAGGATGTCTTTCGGGATGGCTCACAGATCAATCTTGAAATTGGCGGCGTCCGATATGGATACACGTCTGCGCTGATGCGAACTTTCATAATCGGTTCGCCGTCCGATCGTCTGCGTCGGCTACATGACGCAGAGGCCGCAGGTCTTGGGGCCGCGCTCGGCGCTGTCCGCCCCGGCGCGACGTGTAGCGATGTCGCCAACGCATTCTACCGCACGATCGAAAAACGGGGTTTCAAGAAAGAATCGCGCTGTGGCTACTCGATTGGTATCGATTGGTCGGAACCAACCGCGAGCCTTAGGGATGGAGACACGACGGTACTAAAGCCGAACATGACCTTCCATCTCATGCTGGGTAACTGGATTGACGAGGATTTCGGTTATGTCCTGAGCGAGACATTCCGCGTAACCGAATCCGGCGCCGAAGCCTTGGCGACGGTTCCTCGAAAGCTGTTCGAGCTCTAGTCTGGTTGTTTTCTGTGTGGAACAGGCAATTGCGAACTAGCACCTTTGGTCAGCGAAGATGAAGTGGGATCGAGAGAAATCAGGAGAGACAGGAGGCCGATTGACGTATTTCAGCGCGGAAAGGCCGATAGCGACGAGATGAACCTGTTCCAGGCCCAGGATCCGGCGCTGCTCACGATCAAGGGCGAGGTCTACATGCCCATGATCGACACCGCGGAGGTCGTGGCCAAGCGCTACGGCATGTCGCGCGAGAAACAGGGCGAATATTCGCTGGAGAGCCAGCGCCGCACCGCGTCAGCCCAGCAGGGCGGCAAGTTCAGGGACGAGATCGCGCCGATCACGACCAGGATGGCCTGGACCGACAAGGCGACCGGTGAAGTCTCGTTCAAGGACGTCACGCTGTCGCAGGACGAAGGTCCGCGCCCCGAGACGACGGCGGAAGGCCTCGCCAGTCTCATGCCGATGCGCGACGAAGGTACCAGCATCACCGCCGGCAATGCCAGCCAGCTCTCCGACGGTGGCAGCCCACCGTGATCATGAGCGACAAGGAAGCCGCCAAGCGCGGCCTCAAGCCGCTCGGCATCTTCCGCGGCTTCGTCTCCGCCGGCTGCGAGCCGGACGAGATGGGCATCGGCCCGGTCTTCGCAGTGCCGCGCCTCCTCAAGCGTCATGGGTTCAAGGTCGACGACATCGGTCTCTGGGAATTGAACGAGGCCCTTGCCGTGCAGGTGCTCTACTGCCGCGACAAGCTCGGCATCGATCCCGACAAGATCAACGTCGATGGCGGCGCAATCGTGGTCGGTCACCCCTACGGCATGTCCGGCGCGCGGCTCACCGGCCACGCTCTGATCGAAGGCCGCCGCCGCAAGGCCAAGTACGCCGTCGTCACCATGTGCGTCGGCGGCGCCACGGGCGCGGCGGGACTTTTTGAGGTGCTGCAGTAACGGGCTTCGTCGTTCCGGGGCATTCGCGGTCACGCGAATGAACCCGGAACCTCGCGCCCAAACTTCTGGATTCCGGGTTCGCGCTGCGCGCGCTCCGGAATGACGAATAGGGAATAACGCTCACAGGAGGATCCGATGGATCTCGCATTCACGAAAGAAGAGCAGGCGTTTCGCGAGGAGGTGCGGCAGTTCTTCCGCGACAACGTGCCGCCGGACACCCGGCGCAAGCTGGTCGAGGGCCGCCATCTGTCGAAGGACGAGATGGTGACCTGGTGGCGCATCCTCAACAAGAAGGGCTGGGGCGTCAGCCACTGGCCGAAGCAGTATGGCGGCACGGGCTGGACATCCGTGCAGCACTACATCTTCAACGAGGAGCTGCAGTCCTATCCGGCACCGCAGCCGCTCGCCTTCGGCGTCAGCATGGTCGGCCCGGTCATCTACAGCTTCGGCAACGAAGAGCAGAAGAAGCAGTACCTGCCCCGCATTTCCAATGTCGACGATTGGTGGTGCCAGGGCTTCTCGGAGCCCGGCTCGGGTTCAGACCTCGCCTCGCTCCGCACCAAGGCCGAGCGCAAGGGCGACAAGTGGATCATCAACGGCCAGAAGACCTGGACGACGCTGGCGCAACACGCCGACATGATCTTCTGTCTCTGCCGCACCGATCCCTCCGCCAAGAAGCAGATGGGCATCTCCTTCATGGTCTTCAGCATGAAGTCGAAGGGCGTCACCGTGCGCCCGATCCAGACCATCGACGGCGGCCACGAGGTCAACGAGGTCTTCTTCGACAATGTCGAGGTGCCCATCGAGAACCTGATCGGCGAGGAGAACAGGGGCTGGGACTACGCAAAGTTCCTGCTCGGCAATGAGCGCACCGGCATTGCAAGCGTCGGCGTCTCCAAGGAACGCCTCCGCCGTATCAAGGAGCTGGCGGGCAAGGTCGAGTCGGGCGGCCGCCCGATCATCCAGGACGCCGCCTTCCGCGAGAAGCTCGCTGCCTGCGAGATCGAGCTCAAGGCGCTGGAGCTCACCCAGCTCCGCGTCATCGCCGACGAAGGCAAGCACGGCAAGGGCAAGCCCAATCCGGCGTCCTCGGTGCTGAAGATCAAGGGCTCGGAGATCCAGCAGATCACGACCGAGCTTCTCATGGAGGTCATCGGCCCGTTCGCCGCGCCCTACGACATCCATGGCCACGACGGCTCCAACGAGGCCATGGACTGGACCGCGCAGATCGCGCCGAGTTACTTCAACAAGCGCAAAGTCTCGATCTACGGCGGCTCCAACGAGATCCAGCGCAACATCATCGCCAAGGCGGTGCTGGGACTGTGACATCCTCTCCCTCTCCCCGCTCTTCGCGGGGAGAGCGAGGGAACGCCCCGCCACGCAGAGACCAGTGACTTGAGGAAGCAGAAATGGACTTTGATCTGACCGAGGAGCAGCGGCTCCTGAAAGAAAGCATCGACGGCCTCTTGAGCGATTCCCACGATTTCGAGAGCCGCAAGAAGTACATGGCCGAGAAGGGCGGCTGGAGCAAAGCCGTCTGGGGCAAGCTCGCCGAGCAGGGCCTGTTGGGCCTGCCGTTCGCGGAAGCCGATGGCGGCTTCGGCGGCGGCAGCGTCGAGACCATGATTGTGATGGAGGCCCTGGGCCGCGCGCTCGTGCTCGAGCCTTATCTCGCCACCGTCGTGATCGGCGGCGGCTTCCTGCGCCATGGCGGCTCGGATGCGCAGAAGGCCGCGCACCTGCCGGGTATCATCGACGGCAGCAAGACGCTTGCCTTTGCCCAGCTCGAGAAGAACTCGCGCTATGACCTCTTCGACGTCGCCACGACGGCGAAGAAGAAGGGCGACGGCTGGGTTATCGACGGCGAGAAGTTCGTCGTGCTCAACGGCGAGAATGCCGAGACGCTGGTCGTCACCGCCCGCACCAAGGGCGACCGCCGCGACATGTCCGGCATCGGCGTCTTCCTGGTGCCCGCGAACGCCAAGGGTGTCACCAGGAAGTCCTATCCGACTCAGGACGGCCTGCATGCCGCCGACATCAGCTTCACCGGCGTCGAGGTCGGCGCGGATGCTGCGATCGGCAATCCCGAGAACGGCCTCGCCCTGATCGAGCGCGTGGTGGACGAAGCCCGTGTCGCGCTCTGCGCCGAGGCGGTCGGCCTGATGGACGAGTCGCTCTCGACCACGGTCGAGTACATCAAGACACGCAAGCAGTTCGGCGTCGCGATCGGCTCGTTCCAGTCGCTCCAGCACCGCGCCTCCGACATGTTCGTCGCCGCCGAGCAGGCGCGATCGATGTCGATGCTCGCGACCATGGCGAGTGATTTCGAGGACGCGAAGGAGCGCTCCAACGCGATTGCAGCGGCCAAGGTGCAGATCGGCAAGTCGTTGAAGTTCGTCGGCCAGCAGTCGATCCAGCTCCACGGCGGCATCGGCATGACCATGGAGGCCAAGATCGGTCACTACTTCAAGCGGCTGACCATGATCGAGAACTCCTTCGGCGACACCGACTATCACCAGCGCCGTGTGGCGGACGCGGGCGGGTTGCTCTAGTGGCAACAAACGTCATTGCCGGGCTTGACCCCGCAATCCACCTTCTTCGAACGATGGATGCGCGGGTCAAGCCCGCGCATGACGGAATTTTTCCAAGCGATCAGGCGCGATCGAGGATAAATCGCAATGAAATTCACCCCGTTCGATCTCACCGGAAAGGTCGCCGTCGTCATCGGCTCAAGCCGCGGCATCGGGCGCGCGGCGACGGAGCCGCTCGCGTTGATTGATCATGTATTGTCGGCGAGCCACTGAAGCTGACTGAACGGCACGTGCCGACAATGGTTTTTCCAACGGGAGCGCTCGAGCCCACGCGGTATCGAGGGCAAGCTGCACCTTATCGCCGACTGCGCCGCTGCGGCCTGGAGCGACGATGCTCGCGCTTGGTGGTCCAAGAGAGCACACAGCGTTCGAGCGCCACGATTGCCTTAGATATTGCTATTGCGCGACCGCTCCGCGGTTCGCGCTGCGACGCCGTAAGCGATTGACCACGGCCGCCGAACGAGACAAAACGATATCTTGAGCTGGGCCGTCGTGAGAGGACCACAGTTCAGGAGATGGATGCCATGGTCATCCGGCAGAGGTCCGTGATGTCATACACGGGCAACTTCGTAGCACGACGGATTGCCGGTGCGACGCTTGGGAATGCAGCGCATTCAAACAGGATGGCCGCGATCTCCGGATGGGCGGAGCGCAGTCGGGCAATGCAGGCGGCAATGTCTGTTTCGATCGCAGGGAGGTCAGCAGGGGGCGCGGGACGTTTCAACTCGTCGTGCCAGAATTTGCCACCCTCGATGCCGCCAATCACTATTCTCGCCCGCTCGGTTGGGTTATCGATGCCGAGGAGCTCCTCGCCGCAATACGATGAGTCAAAGGTTAGCACAGCGATCTTGCCGGGCGCTGGAAATTGGCGAAGCAATGCGGGTATCAGGAGCAGGCTGGACATCGCCACGGGAACATCCACTGACGCAGCGACCGCTGGCTGATGACGGATAGAGAAGCCACAGGTCGAGCTTATCGCTGCGGCGCCCCGCGCGACTAGCCGCCGGGCAGCTGCAACGAAGGCTGGTCCAAGCGACGCATCGCCGCGGACCACATTCTCAACCCAAGCTTCCGTTACGGTTTCAAAAATAACGGGGAAGTCAAAGGTCTCTGGATGAAAGATCGAGCCACGGGCGGGACTTGGCGGCGTGGCACCAGGCGGTACGCCGCGTTCAAGACGGAGAATTCCAAGAGAGGGTAGAGTTTGCCAAGCCATGCCTGAGTTTATAACGTACAGTGAAGCCGCCATGCTTCAAGTTTTGCGATTGCTTGCTACAATCCGGCGCGAAAATGGGAATCTGTGACCATTCAGCGAGCTCGGCGCGGTCACCAACTGATCGACGTTTCAACCATCACCTGTCCAGGCTCCGAAGCTGCGGGCGGCGTTCATCTCACGAGCAACCGCATCATGCTTGGGTCCTTAGTACCTTGGGGGATGCCGGCCTCCGTGGAACCGAACACATCCAGTTTCTACAGACCATCGCGCCGGGCGACGCCACAGATATGAATAGCGGGAGTGAGGGTCATCGGCACTCCCCAGCGAGCGATGCATAGTTGGCTCAAGCAACGAGAGAATCTGGACGCATAACGTCGGCATCGGCGAGGTCGCGGAACTCCTCGTGGGCATACTCAAACGCTTGGGCTCGAAGCGCGGACGATTCCCTTGTCTTGCCACCCAATGATGATGGGCTTTGAGAGTGAGCACCTGGGGCACCCACCGTCTTGCTCTACGGCCACCATGATGTTCCGCCTGCGGAGCCCTTGGAAGGGGATTGTGCGCTCATGTCCAGTTTGTAATTCCGGGCTCGCACGGAACGAACCCGGAATCTAAAGTTTGTTCCACGAGGTTCTGGGGTCATGGCGTTCCCACGAATACCCCGGACTAACGCATTACTGCAGCACCTCGAACAAACCCGCCGCGCCCATGCCGCCGCCGACGCACATGGTGACGACCGCGTATTTTGCCTTGCGGCGGCGGCCCTCGATCAGAGCGTGGCCGGTGAGGCGTGCGCCCGACATGCCGTAGGGGTGGCCGACCGCGATCGCGCCGCCGTTGACGTTGATCTTCTCCGGATCGATGCCGAGCTTGTCGCGGCAGTACAGCACCTGCACTGCGAAGGCCTCGTTCAGCTCCCAAAGGCCGATGTCGTCGATCGTGAGGCCATGGCGCTTGAGCAGGCGCGGCACGGCGAACACCGGGCCGATGCCCATCTCGTCCGGCTCGCAGCCGGCGGAGACGAAGCCGCGGAAGATACCGAGCGGCTTCAGTCCACGCTTAGCAGCTTCCTTGTCGCTCATGATCACGCAGGCACTGGCACCGTCGGAGAGCTGGCTGGCATTGCCGGCGGTGATCGTAAAACCTTCGCCGCGCACCGGCTTGAGGCCGGCGAGGCCCTCGGCCGTAGTCTCAGGGCGGGGGCCCTCGTCCTGCGACAGCGTGACGTCCTTGAGCGAGACTTCGCCGGTGGCCTTGTCGGTCACCGCCATCTTGGTGGTGATCGGCGCGAGTTCCTCCTTGAACTTGCCGCCTTGCTGGGCGGCTGTGGTGCGCCGCTGGCTCTCCAGCGAATATTCGTCCTGCTTCTCGCGCGACATGCCGTAGCGCTTGGCGACGACCTCGGCGGTGTCGATCATGGGCATGTAGACCTCGCCTTTGATCTTGAGCAGCGCCGGGTCCTGAGCGTGAAACGTGTTCCTCTTGTCGTTCTGCACGAGCGAGATCGACTCACCACCGCCGCCGACGGCGATCTCGACGCCATCGAAGATCACCGAACGCGCCGCGAGCGCGATGGCCTGAAGGCCCGAAGCGCACTGGCGATCGATCGTCGCTCCCGAGACGCTGACTGGGAACCGCGCGCGCAGCAGCGCGGTACGCGCGATGTTGTCGCCCGTTGCGCCCTGCTGCATAGCCACGCCCATAACGACATCCTCGACCTCGCTCGGATCGACCTTGGCGCGGGCAACGGCCTCGGCGATCGCATGCCCAAGCAGGGTTGCGCCCCCCGTTGCGTTGAGGGCGCCGCGATAGGCCTTGCCAATCGGAGTGCGGGCGGTGGAAACAATAACGGCGTCGATCACTTAGCGAACTCCTGTTGCGACGTGCTTGATGTGAAACTTACGTCAGCTGGTGCGTTTCGTGGCGCCGGCGCCGACACAGTCTGGATGTTGCGTTCCACATCGGAGGAGCGGTCGGAAATTCCGGCGGTGCATGCTTCCTCTAGATTTCATCGCCCGAAGCTATCATCATTGCGAAGCATTGCTGAATCATGCGCACCTACGCGGTGCCAGGAGCACCAAAATGGCGAACTCCAGACTGCCCCAGTTTACATAGCGACCATCGCACCAGATCTAACGCGTATTCGTGCAACGAGGGCGCTTTAGCGCCTCAATTCTGCACCCAAGCCCACTTTTCGATGGATTTAGTCAGACAGCTGTCTCGGCGATGTCCAAATCCGAACAGGGCACCTCTAGAATTGTCTCCCTCCGCCAGCGGCCAAAGCCGCGCTCCTCTCGAACAAAAGGGCAGCTTTGCCAGCCAAGTTCGCGCCCTGCTTTGGTTCAGCTAAACGAAATACGTGCTCCAGCTATTTGCGAAATTGTGATAATTCCCGCGAGGTCCCCTCGGGCAGCTCAACTTTGTTGACGCGGGTACCGGCCTCCGCGAGGAAGCATAGGGCGCAGCGAGAGCACGCCTCTACGGAACGACCATTTTCTCGATCATACGCGCATAGAACTTCACCGCCGCGCCCCGCCCGAACGGCAGCTCTCTGTGATCGAACTTCGCAGCGACTACATCGAGGGACTCATTTCGATCAGCATCTTTGCCAAGCCGGCGCAATCGGCTACACGCAAACCCGTTTCTTGCCGCACCGTTTCTGATGCGATTAGAAAGCCAGTGCACTCAAATACCAACGCCGCAATATCGGGCTCGGCTTTCAAGAGACCCCTCACCGCATTCATTACATCCTTAATGAGTTCGCTCGGCGCGATGTCAGGAACAGGGTCGAGCATCCGCCGCCACGAGTCGCTGCCTTCAATTCCTGCCACAGAGACGTTCGTGTCGGTGGACGACCAGCCCGCGGCCCCGAAGTGATCTTCTGTTAGTTTGTTGGCATCGTAGGTGAGAATGCCAATCTTGCGGCCCGGTGGCACGGTTTGAGCAACAAATGGTACAAACAGGAGGCTTGACAGGGCAACCGGGATCGAAACGGCGGCAGATACCTCGGCCTGCAACAACCCGGCGAAGCCGCAATTCGCGATGATCGCCGCGACCCCTTCACTTTCCAGTTGGCGCGCACATTTGATGTACTCCTGCTTCACCGATTTGTCGCCCTCAGTGACCTTCCGCGCCGTCGCACCGAGAACCTTTACGCGCTTGACCGGAAATTGAAACGTTCCTGGGCCCGCGAGAAATCCGGCATGTCTAACCGGTTCGTTCTCAAGTTCGAGAATGCCCAATGTTTTTTCAGCCATGATAGTTCACTCTCAGCTCTATAGCACTATCGCGCTTTCGACATTGTGAGGAGTTCTTTCCGCGACAGAGGACACCTTCAAGCATTTGGCCATAGAATTAGCCTCCAAAGCAGGAGCATCGACAGTGATATTTTTCGTCGCTTTCTGCTCCTCTGTCGGCCGCCACCTTAGTCGCTGAATGGCGACGCTGATCACCAATGGCCGCCGAGTGACTGATGGATTCCTGCAGTTGATCTTCTCCGACGCAGGAATTCAGCCCGATTCTTTGGCATTTGCCCGGTCCGGATCGTTCGCGAGCTGACGTTGACCGCCGCTGCGCGAGGGGCCTGATCACATCGCAAGCTTTGATCATCGCCGCGCGGAACGTTTCTCTGTTACTCCTTTTGCCCATGACTGAAAAGCCGCATTTATTCCGAGCGGATAACCGCTGTGCCCGGCCCAAGGCTCTAGCTACCCCTTAGGCACAGTCCGCCGCTTGAACTGAACACGCCGTCAGCATCCACAGTTCATTGATCCAATGCACACCAGCCGATGAATTTCGCCACGAATGACGTCGATAACGGCTCGCAGATCTCACCCAGTGGTACCAACCCGCTCCATTCGATCCGCATTCATCAACACAACGCAGTCGGACCTTGAGAGCGTCTCTTCCCGATCACGTGCGACGAACAGGGGCGGAACGTCGACGCGTATCACTCCGCAAAGCTCTTCGCTCATACGTACCCGACGTTCAGCGTCGAGATCGGAGAAACGGCTCATAGCACGGCAGTCCACACGGCAAGAGCGCGAGCAAACGCGATACGTTACTGCTGGCCGCCTGAAAGCATAGTTCATTCTTCCAGGTCTTGATATCAGCACAGCGAGAATCTTGCGGGCGGGAACGTTTTCTGTCCTACCGGGCAACGCGATAGTGGCGTCCGCTCTTGCATTCGCTCGTTCGATCCACCGTTCCGATACCGGCGTTTCGATCGCATGTCGTTCACTGGCAAGAGCTCACTTCCAAGGGACGAAAGCCATGCGGCACCAAAGGGCCACTTCAGCTCCGACATGATGCGGTCATAGACGAGACTTCCAACCATAACGACGCGACGTCCGACGAAGAAACGGGACGGATGAACGCCGGACACCGTCAGTACGAAGACGACACATGATCCTGCCTGTTGTAGGTGTCATCACTCAAATTGATCCGGTGTATCGAAGGAGCAAATGCTCAGCAAACGTCGGCTCTCTCCAGCGAAGGCCGCTCTGGGCGACGTGATGGAGAGTAAGGACATAGGTGTATGGCACGCCGCAGAGAAACCGCGACGACGCAAACCCTGCGATGACTTTTCGCGATAACAACTAGAGCCGGTTGTGAGAGTCTCGTATGGTCCCTTGTTGAAATTGCCAATGCAATCAGGTTACCCTCCGCGCGGAGTATTTTGCGTCGCATTTCCGATAGGGCGGGATGAATTTCTGCAGCATGCCCGGATTTTGCGACGATATTCATCATCGCTGGAGCCGCTTATGCAATACGACCGAATAGATGCCCGGATCCTCGAGATCGTGCAGAAGAATAATCGCCTGACGTCCGAGACAATCGGCGAACTAGCTGGTCTCTCTGCAACCGCGTGTCAGCGACGACTGAAGAGGCTTCGGTCGGAGGGCATCATCGAAGCCGATGTCTCGATCGTCTCACCGAAGGCCGTAGGAAGGCCAATTCAAATGCTCGTGCTAGTCACCTTGGAACGGGAGCGCTCGGATATAATCGATAAGTTCAAGAAAGCGATCAAATCATCGGCCGACGTGGTCAATGGATTTTATGTCACCGGTGACGCTGATTTTGTCCTATACGTCACGGCGCGCACCATGGAAGATTATGAGCATTTCACTCGGCGCTTCTTCTATGAGAACTCAGACATCAAAGGTTTCAAGACAATGGTCATAATGGACCGAGTGAAGGCGGGCTTTGGGATTCCAATCGATGCCCCATCCGGAGACTGATACACCTCATCTTGCCGTGAAACTCTCAATTCCACCGAGTTTCGCATCATGTGTCGAAAGGTAGCGCCGCCACCTCCAAGCCATCAACCGAAACGATAGCAAGACATCCTTGAACTCGACTCTTGGGACGTCAGGTTCAGCTCACATAGTCGGCCTTCTGCTTTCGTGGACTATGCAACAGGATGGCGGTCAGGCCGAAGCTATAGCAGATGATCGTCTCTGCCTCCGTTACTGAGCAGCGTGCCCCAGCCCCTTCATGGCGCGTCGGCTGCGGCGTTCGAATTCGTCGCAAAGCCGAATGGATCGATGCTGCACTTGCAAAAGCAAGTGCTGCCCAGCTTATAGACCAATCGCGCTCTCCTGGGTCACCCTCAACCAAGCTCCACACTTGAAATCGTACTGGGTCACGATGCGCTAAAGTTCAACAAAAAAGGCGGGCCACCCCAAAAGGAGTGGCCCGCCAAGTCAGGGAGGAAACGCCCCCTAGGGAGGCCTCTGGGATCAGGCCGCAGCCTGTTCGATCGGTGAGAATGGCATGCCGAGGCTATCGGCGACGGCCTTATAGGTAAGCCGGCCACGATAGACATTCAGGCCAGAGCGTAGATGCGGATCTTGGAGCACGGCCGCAAATCCCTTATCGGCGATAGCCAAGCCAAATGGCAGCGTAGCGTTATTCAATGCTTGGCTTGAAGTAAGCGGGACAGCACCGGGCATATTGGCGACACAGTAATGAATGACGCCATCGATCTCGTACGTGGGCTCTGCGTGTGTAGTCGGTCGTGATGTCTCGAAGCATCCACCCTGGTCGATAGCGACGTCCACGATTACTGAGCCCTTGCGCATTGAGCTCAACATGCTGCGGCTAACAAGTTTTGGCGCACTCGCGCCAGGAACGAGCACCGCGCCAATGACAACATCTGCCGCGAATACCTCCTCCTCAACGGTTTCAATTGTTGAGAACCTGGTACGAACACGTCCACCAAAGAGTTCATCCAGTTCGCGCAGCCGCGGCAATGATCGGTCGAGGATCGTAACTTCGGCACCCAAGCCCGCAGCCATGCGCGCTGCATGCGTGCCGACTACGCCCCCTCCGATCACGACGATACGCGCTGGCTGGACCCCCGGCACGCCACCGATTAACAGCCCACGCCCGCCCGCGTACCGCTTGAGGGCCGCACCAGCTGCTTCGATCGCAAGTCTGCCGGCTACCTCGCTCATAGGCGCAAGAAGCGGAAGGCCCCCATGCGCATCAGTGACAGTTTCGTAGGCGACTGCTGTGCAGCCCGACTTGATGAGCCCCTTGGCCTGCTCCGGATCTGGAGCCAGATGAAGGTAGGTAAAGAGGATGTGGTCGTCTCGCAACTGAACCCATTCGGGGGGTTGGGGCTCCTTGACCTTCACAATCAGCTCGCTCGATGCAAATACCTCTCGAGCAGAATCGAGTATCGTCGCGCCAGCCTTGAGATAACTGTCATCCGTCGCGCCAATACCAGCGCCCGCATTAGTTTGAACAAACACGCGATGGCCAGCGCTCACATACTCACGGACGGCGCCTGGTGTGAGGCCGACGCGATATTCGTGCGTCTTGATTTCCTTAGGAACACCAACCTTCATCAGAATCTCCTCGCTTAAGTCCATCTATGTAATCCTAAACGTGTTGCAAACACGCCCGACAACCGACCAAAACGCGCAGAAATTCGGCGATTTCGGTTGCAACAATGCAGGATTCTGCACGGTGGGGCTTAGCCGAACTCTCAGCAGTAATTATCGCGGGGAGGTGAGATTCGGCCAACTGCGCTAGCACACGCACGCTCCTATGCCGTCAGGCAGCAAGACGGATCGAAGCTAACGAGCAGTATCTATCAGTTATCCTCTTCCTGCTTACGCCATATTCGGGCGAATTCTCTTGGAGAATCCTACTCTAGGTAGAGCGACCACAGCACAATGAACATGGATCGCGCCTTTCAACGATTTGTCGATCAACTGATCGAAAGCACAACTAGCGAGGCCGCTCAGCAGTGCATGGCAGAGCTTGCAGATGTACTGAACTTGTCCTGCTTCGCCTATCTCGCCCTGCCTCGCGACCCGGAAGGCGTCCCGCAGCTACTTTCGACATGCCCGCCGTCCTGGACTGCACACTACCTTGCTTGCCATTATGAATCCTTCGATCCTGTAGTTCGGCAGGCAGTCCGCCATCCTCGCCCCTTTAGGTGGGGCTTGGCCTTGGGCCACGAATTCGCTCGGAGCGCGATCGCGAACTGTTTGAACAAGCCGCCACTTTCACGATACCGGTCCACGATAGTAGAGGTCCGATCGCGATTGTGACCTTTGCGATCATGGCCTCTCCACCTTACTGCGGCAGAAGCGCGTTCTTAGGTATCCCTCCATTGAGGGCCGCCTTGCCTGATGAGCGGGATCGCTGCAGGTCCTAGGGGTAATCCTAGGAGAAGCGCTATGACGATTTCGAGGGCGGAGGTAATCACATCGGTCGAGCGGCGGCGC
>NZ_JBVUBB010000050.1:0-48501 GCF_055791185.1 Bradyrhizobium ingae | reverse complement strand
CCCCCCCCCCCCCCCCCCCCCCCCCCCCCCCCCCCCCCCCCCCCCCCCCCCCCCCCCCCCCCCCCCCCCCCCCCCCCCCCCCCCCCCCCCCCCCCCCCCCCCCCCCCCCCCCCCCCCCCCCCCCTTTCAAAAAAAAAAACAACACCGATGTGTATAAGAGACAGCCTCGGGGCCGCCCCGTTTCGGACACAGTCATAACGGCCTGTCGCGGGCTGCATATTCCGGCGGCGCCGGATACAATCGGGCGTCAATCGGCGCCCCGGAGCAGCAGTGAGTTCGGTCCAGACCCCAGCCTATGATGGAGCCTATGACGGCCTGGAGGCGCGTTTCGCGGCAGCGGCGCGCCACAGCAGGCTGGTCCACATTCTGCGCATCGCCGTGCCGGTGACGGTCGTCGTGGCGATGGCCATGATCATCTTCGTCTCGGCCTTCAACAAGTTCCGGACCACGAAGGAAGTGGCTTTCGATCCCGGCAACATGGTGGTCTCCGGCACCAAGATCACCATGGAAACGCCGCACCTGTCCGGCTACACGCCCGACCAGCGGCCCTATGAGCTCTGGGCCAACACGGCGACCCAGGACATCAGGGACCCCGACCATGTCGATTTGCACAAGCTCAGGGCCAAGCTCCTGATGCAGGATCAATCGACGATCTTCCTGGACGCCCTCACCGGGAACTTCGACAACAAGCAGCAGCAGCTCGATCTGCGCAAGGCTATCTTCCTGCGGACGTCGACGGGCTATGAGGCCCGTCTCAGCCAGGCCTTCGTCGACATGGCCAACAACACGGTGACCTCGGATGAACATGTCGACGTCAAGCTGACCAACGGCACCCTGACCTCGGATCGCCTGAAGATCACGGAGGGCGGCGACGTCATCCGCTTCGAAGGCCACGTCGTGATGTACCTCGACAAGCTGAGCACCGACGAGCCGGCCGCTGCGCCACCAGCGCCTGCCGAGCCCGCGCCGCCGCCGCCGGCGAAGACGCGCTCGATTCAAAACAAGCCCGGCACTTCAAGATGAGCTTCATGACGCAGCACCTTCCGCGCAACGGCTTGAGACGAAGCGTTGCCTTCAGCGCTGGCGCGCTCGCGCTTAGTGTGGCGCTGATCGCAGCAGTGCATGCGCAAAGCACCATGCAGGGCGTGCCCAACGCAATGCAGGGGTTTTCGCAAAACCGCGATCAGCCGATCCAGATCGAAGCCGCCTCGCTCGAAATGCGGGACAAGAAGAAGGAGGCGACCTTCGCCGGCAACGTGAAGGTCGTGCAGGGCGACACCACCATGACGTCGAAGACGCTGGTCGTGTTCTACGAATCGAGCGGCTCCGGTTCGGGACAGCCGGCGTCGCCGCCGGCGAAAAACGCAAAGGCGACGGCACCGATGCAATCGGCGACGCCGGGGCCGAACGGCAGCTCCTCGATCAAGCGGCTCGAAGCCCGCGGCAATGTCGTGGTCACCCAGAAGGATCAGGTGGTGACCGGCGAGACCGCGATCTTCGACACCAAGACGAATCTGATCACGATGCTCGGCGGCACGGGCCAGGTGGTCCTGACCCAATGCAAGAACGTGCTGCAGGGCGACCGGCTGATGGTCGACATGACCACCGGGGTGTCCCGCGTCGAATCCGATGGCGGCAAGGTGCGGGCCCTGCTGCCGCAGGGCGGCGGCGGCGATTGCGGCTCCTCCAAGCCCGGCGCCGGCCCGCCTTTGGCGCTGCCGGGCGCGAGCAAACCGAAGTAGATTCAGTACCTTACGCGCGGGGCTGTCGGAGCGAGGTTGAAGCCTGCCCGACAAGACTGTATCTACCCGGGCGGGCTCGGCGGCGGGATTCCTCCGATAGGGGATCGAGGGTGTTTCTCTGGGCAAGACACACCCTTTCACTTCATGCTGTGCCGGCGAATCGCGCCGGGGCGGCAAGATCGCGGGATCATCGTGATCGCGGGAATACCGTGAAAGGCTTGAGACAGCGGGGATGGTCGATTTATTCAGCATGTTCCGTCGGCGCCCCGCCAAACGCGGCCGGCCAGGATTTGCGCGCCAGGACATCACCGCGCTCGGTGACAGTGTCGGCGGTCTCGTGACCAGCCCGGTGCGCGACGCGCCGCCGATCGCGCGCGATCAGCCGATACCAACATCGGAACCGCCGCGGCCGCGTCCCCAGCCCGCCAGACCCGTCGCGACCGGCACCAGGACCAACGGTGCCGGTGGCCCGCAGCTCCTGCGCCGGCCGGGCTTCCTGGCTGTGCATAGCGTGGAAAAGAGCTTTGGCAGCCGCCAGGTGGTGCGCGGCGTCAGCATCTATGTGCGCCGCGGCGAGGCCGTCGGTCTGCTAGGGCCGAATGGCGCCGGCAAGACCACCGTGTTCTACATGATCACCGGGCTGATCAAGGCCGATCGCGGCGCGATCGAGCTCGACGGCCACGACGTGACGAAGCTGCCGATGTATCAGCGCGCACGGCTCGGCATCGGCTATCTGCCGCAGGAGGCCTCGATCTTCCGCGGCCTCACCGTCGAGCAGAACATCCGCGCCGTGCTCGAGGTGGTGGAACCCTCGCGCAAGAAGCGCGAGCAGCAGCTCGACTCCCTGCTCGACGAGTTCAACATCACGCGCTTGCGAAAATCGCCCTCGATCGCGCTGTCGGGTGGCGAGCGCCGCCGCGTCGAGATCGCGCGTGCGCTTGCGACGCGCCCCAACTACATGCTGCTCGACGAGCCTTTTGCCGGCATCGATCCGATCGCGGTCGGCGACATCCAGGACCTCGTGCGCCACCTCACCAATCGCGGTATCGGCGTCTTGATCACCGACCACAATGTGCGCGAGACGCTCGGCCTCACCGACCGTGCCTATATCGTGTATGCCGGTGAAATCTTGACCGAGGGGAGTCCGGATGAGATCGTCAGCGATCCGGATGTCCGCCGCCTTTACCTTGGTGAGGAGTTCCGCCTCTAGCCCGATTTTTGGATACGTCAAGACGTGTACATCGGGCTCAGACTAGGATAAGCAAAAATCGGACCAAATTTTTGGGAACGGTTCTTGCTTCATGGCTCTGACGCAGAGATTAGAGTTCCGACAGTCGCAGTCGCTGGTGATGACGCCGCAGTTGATGCAGGCGATCAAGCTGCTGCAACTGTCCAATCTCGATCTCACGACCTTCGTTGAGGAGGAGCTCGAGCGCAATCCGCTGCTCGAGCGGGCCAATGACGAGCAGCCGCCGGGCGATGCCCCGGGCGAGGCGGCCCAATTCAGCGATGGCGACGATTCCGGCGGCAGCCACGGCGACGAGCCGGGCGGCGGTTCGGGCGATGCCTTCGAGCCCGGCCAGGAAGAGTGGATGAGCAAGGATCTCGGCACCCGCGCCGAGATCGAGCAGACGCTGGATACCGGGCTCGACAACGTCTTTTCGGAAGAGCCGGCGGAAGCCGCGGCGCGCAATGCGCAGGATGCGGCGCCGAGTGTCTACACCGAATGGGGTGGCGGCGCCTCCGGTGACGAGGACTACAATCTCGAAGCCTTTGTCGCGGCAGAGACGACGCTGGCCGACCATCTCGCCGAACAGCTCTCGGTCGCGTTCACCGCGCCCGCGCAGCGCATGATCGGACAATATCTCATCGACCTCGTCGACGAGGCCGGCTATCTGCCGCCGGATCTCGGTCAGGCCGCCGAGCGGCTTGGTGCATCGCAGCAGGATGTCGCGGACGTTCTTGCGGTGCTGCAAAAATTCGATCCGCCTGGCGTCTGCGCACGCAATTTGAGCGAATGCCTGGCGATTCAGCTTCGCGAGCTCGATCGCTACGATCCGGCGATGCAGGCGCTGGTCGAGAATCTCGATCTCCTGGCCAAGCGTGACATCGCCGCGCTGCGCAAGCTTTGCGGCGTCGATGACGAGGACATCGCCGACATGATCGGCGAGATCCGCCGCCTCAATCCCAAGCCCGGCATGAAGTTCGGCTCCGCGCGCCTCCAGACCATGGTGCCCGACGTTTATGTCCGCCCGGGTCCCGACGGCGGCTGGCATGTCGAACTCAACAGCGACACCTTGCCGCGGGTGCTCGTGAACCAGACCTACTACTCGGAGCTCTCGAAGAAGATCGGCAAGGATGGTGACAAATCCTATTTCACCGATGCCTTGCAGAACGCGACCTGGCTCGTGCGCGCGCTCGATCAGCGCGCCCGCACCATCCTGAAGGTCGCAACCGAGATCGTGCGCCAGCAGGACGGCTTCTTCACTCACGGCGTCGCGCATTTGAGGCCGCTCAACCTGAAAGCGGTCGCCGACGCCATCCAGATGCATGAATCCACGGTGTCGCGTGTCACCGCCAACAAATACATGGCGACCAATCGCGGCACCTTTGAATTGAAGTATTTCTTCACGGCGTCGATCGCGTCGGCCGATGGCGGCGAGGCGCATTCCGCCGAAGCCGTCCGTCACCACATCAAGCAGCTGATCGATTCGGAGGAGCCGTCGGCGATCCTGTCCGACGACACGATCGTGGAACGGTTGCGAGGCTCCGGCATTGATATCGCCCGGCGCACGGTTGCGAAGTACCGCGAAGCCATGCGCATTCCCTCTTCGGTACAACGCCGTCGCGACAAGCAGAGCGCTCTTGGTAACGTCCTCTCCACCGCCCTGTCCGATCGTTCCCGCAACACCGAGCCGGCCTGATTGCGCGCGTCTCAAATCGCGATACTCTCGATCTCCCCTGAGCTCGATCCAGGCTAGACAACCTGAAGCGCGATGACGATTTTATCCTCATCCCATCGCGTGTTCGGCACCAACCAGGCGAGGCGTCACATGACTCTCCGGATTTCGGGCAAAAGCATCAGCGTCGGCGAAGCCCTTCGTGGCCGCGTCGCCGAGCGCACGGACGAGGTGTTGCGCAAATATTTCGACGGCAATTATTCCGGCCACATTACGCTGAGCAAGGACGGGTTCGGCTTCCGCACCGATTGCGCGCTGCACCTCGATTCCGGGATCACGCTGGAAGCCGATTCGAACGCGCCGGACGCCTATGCCAGTGCCGACCAGGCGCTGCTGATGATCGAGAAGCGGCTGCGCCGCTACAAGAGCCGGCTGAAGGACCGCTCCGCCCGCAAGGCCGCTGCGGCCTCGGCGGCAATGGCCTCGCTGGACGCCACCGCTTACGTCCTCGAGGCTCCCGGCGAGGGCGAGGACGAGGTCACCGGCTACAGTCCCGTCATCATTGCGGAATCGACCACCTCCCTGAGGCAGCTCTCGGTCAGCGAAGCCGTCATGGAACTCGATCTCAGCGGCGCCCATTGCCTGGTATTCCAGCATGGCTCGAGCGGCCGGGTGAACATCATTTACCGCCGCCCAGACGGCAATGTCGGCTGGATCGATCCTCCGGCGGCCAAATCCGGGAACTAACCCGGCCAATTTTGGGCGGCGTTGGGACCTCCCCGTAGGACTCCTGTCTTTAGGGTTGACCACGGCAAAAGGCGTTTGCGGGAGTTGGCACCGGGATTGCGTTGGAGTAGAAGCGCCCCACATCAGGACTGGGGCTAAGTCCACCTCCTGCTTCACGTTATTGACGCCGGCCAAATCTGGTCTTCCAACTTGGCCAATTCGGAACCTGACGGCTTAATTCACCTCGGAAAGCTCCATGCCGATTACCGATCTGGTCGCACCCGAGGCGATTCTCCCGGCATTGAAAGTCAACAGCAAGAAGCAGGCCTTGCAGGAACTCGCTGCCAAGGCCGCCGAGTTGACCGGACAGAATGAGCGTTCGGTGTTCGAGGTGCTGTTGCAGCGTGAGAAGCTCGGAACCACTGCCGTCGGCTACGGCGTCGCGATTCCCCACGGCAAGCTGCCCAAGCTGGAAAAGATCTTCGGCCTGTTCGCGCGGCTCGATCGCCCGATCGATTTCGAGGCGATGGACGGCCAGCCGGTCGATCTCGTCTTCCTGCTGCTGGCACCGGAAGGTGCCGGCGCCGATCACCTGAAGGCGCTGGCGCGCATCGCCCGCCTCCTGCGTGACCAGGACATCGCCAAGAAGCTGCGCGCCTCGCGCGATGCGCAGGCGATCTACTCGGTGCTGGCGCTGCCGCCGGCGACCGCCGCGTAGGCCGAGCGCTTCACCTTTGGGAAGCACCAACTACAGCGAGCGCGACAGGTAGCGCACCGTCTTGCGTCCATTGTGGATGCTGGCGCTGCCGACCTCGATGAATCCCGACGCGGCATGAAATGCATCCGACGACGGGTTCGGGGGCTGCCGATTGACCTCACAAACGATGCGATCGTGCCCGGCCTCGGCGGCACGATCGAACAGGTCGGCATAGAGTCGACGCGCACATCCGTTACCACGTGCCGATGGTGCGACAACGATTCGGTCGACATAAACAAAGCGCGCGTAGCGGGATCGAAACCACAGAAAGTTCGGACTGTCGTATTGTCCGTCCTGGTCAAGCGCGATCAGGAAAGCGTCGAGCTCGCCGAGCCTCCGGGCGTAGAAGGCCTGCGCGACGAGATGTTTCATCCGCTCAGGCTCAAGCCATGACAGTTCCGCCGCGTGGCTGTTGTTGAGCGCGAGGAGGGCGGCACAAAGCTGCTCGCCGGGCGATATCTCGAAGCCGGTGATTGCGACGGGTGCGATCGTGTTCATGACGACGATCTACCAAGCGCGAGACCCAAAGCAAAACGGGCACGCCTTCGCGCGAAGGCATGCCCGCTTGAAATTCTATCGATGCGAAGTGCGCGCGCTCAGTGCACGCTCACCGCCTGCAACTCGTTGCTCCAGGCATTGGCGATCGCGGCTTCGCGGCTGTCGGTCAGCATGATCGGCGTGCCGTCGGCGGCGTGGAGCGCGAAGAGTTTGAGGCCCGGCGCAATCTTGGGCGCCTCGGGAAACAAATCGGGCACGTCCTCCGAGCGGATCTGCTTCACATAGGCGATGTGGCCCTCGCCGAGGGTTGCCAGCGTCTCGGGCGAGACGTTGTTGGCTTCGTATTCGAACGCAACGTGACCGTTACTCATGGTCTCGACTCCTCTCTCGAAACTAAGCGGTCGAGTCCGCTACTCGTTCCATTATTCGTGCTCATTGATAGCGATTGTCTTAACGATCCTTTCCGGTTCCGGCCGGGCGAGATCAATCGACAACAACCCGTTCTTCAAATCCGCACCCAGCACCAGCATCCCCTCCGCCAGCACGAAGGTGCGCTGGAAGTGGCGCGCGGCGATGCCGCGATGGATGTATTGCCGGGTCTTGTCGTCCTGCTGACGCCCGCGGATCACGAGCTGGTTTTCCTCAATGGTTACATCGAGTTGGTCGCGGGTGAAGCCGGCGACCGCCAGCGTGATACGCAGCCGCTCGGGCTGGCCGTCCGATCCGCCGCACCTCTCGATATTGTAGGGAGGGTAGCCGTCGGCGCCTTTGACGACCCGATCGAGCACGCGCTCGATCTCGTCGAAGCCCAGAAGGAACGGACTGGATAACGTGGGAACACGAGACATAGTTTACAAAGTCCTCGCAAAGCGACTTTGACGTTTCAGGGCCCTGAATGGCACCCCTTGTGACCCAATATGGGCACATCCCCGTGCGGGTTCAAGCACCTGGCGGGGGCGCTGCACAGCCGTCATTCCCCCGCAGGTGACGTCATGGCCGGGTTTGTCCCGGCCATCCACGACCTTTCTCCCGGCACAAAGAACGTCGATGCCCGGGACAAGCCCGGGCATGACGAGGTTGCGGCGCGAGCTATCCCAAAAAGTACCGACCATCGGCTACTTTGCATGGGGTTGTTTTCGAGTTTTTGATCTTGCCGGCCCAAAGGCCTCAGGCCTCGATCCGCCTCCGCCCGTCGCCGCTGAACAGATGCAGCTTGTCGCGCACCGCGGCGACGCGGATGTTCTGGCCGATCGCGGGGGCCTCGGCGCCCGGGATCCGGACGATGACTTCGCCCGGCGGCAGCTCGCCGGGCGTTGCAGCAACCTGCTGCTCCTCTTGCTGGCGCGCGCCGTAGACGAAGGTTTCGGCGCCGACCCGCTCGATCGCCTCCACGGTGAGGGCAAGCGCCACGCCGCCCGCCGGCGTCTGGTCGGTGATGACAAAGTCCTCCGGGCGGATGCCGAGGATGCCGGCCTCGGCCGCGCGGCCGTTGGCGCCGAGCTGTGTCCTGATCTCATTCGGCCGTGTCGACATCAGATTCATCGGCGGTGCACCGATGAAGGAGGCGACGAACGTCGTTGCCGGCTTCTCGTAGATCGCGAGCGGATTGCCGATCTGCTCGACCTGGCCGCCGTTCATCACGACGAGGATGTCGGCCAGCGTCATCGCCTCGAGCTGGTCGTGGGTGACGTAGATCGACGTCGTGTTCAGCCGGCGCTGCAATTTGCGGATCTCGACGCGCATTGCGATGCGCAGTTTTGCGTCGAGATTGGACAGCGGTTCGTCGAACAGGAACACTTTTGGCTGCCGCACGATGGCGCGGCCCATGGCGACACGCTGGCGCTGGCCGCCGGAGAGCTGGCGCGGCTTGCGCTCGAGCATCGGTGCGAGCTCGAGCACGCGCGCGGCTTCCTCGACGCGCGTCTTGATCTCGTCTTCCTTCATGCCGCGGTTGCGCAGGCCATAGGCCATGTTGTTGTAGACGCTCATATGCGGATAGAGCGCGTAGTTCTGGAACACCATCGCGATGTCGCGGTCGGCGGGCTCGACCTGGTTGACGACGCGGCCGCCGATGTCGATCTCGCCGCCAGAGACGGTCTCGAGCCCCGCGACCATGCGGAGCAGCGTCGACTTGCCGCAGCCGGAAGGGCCGACCAGCACGCAGAACTGGCCGTCGCCGACATCGACGTCGACGCCCTTGATGGCCTCGAAGCCGCCGGGATAGGTCTTGCGGACGTTGCGCAGGGTGACGTTAGCCATAGTCTCTACTTCTCCGTCTCGACCAGTCCGCGCACGAACAGCTTCTGCATCGCGACGACGACGAACACCGGCGGCAGCATCGCGAGCACGGCCGTCGCCATCACGATCGGCCATTCGGTGAGCGCATCGGTGGTGGTGATCATCTTGCGGATACCGATCTGGATGGTCTGCATGTCGTCACGCGTGGTGATCAACAGCGGCCAGAGATACTGATTCCAGCCAAGGATGAAGAGGATCACGAACAGCGCCGCCATGTTGGTGCGCGACAGCGGCAGCAGCGTATCCCAGAAGAACCGCAGCGGGCCGGCACCGTCGATGCGCGAAGCCTCCAGCAGCTCGTCCGGCACCGTCATGAAGAACTGGCGGAACAGCAGCGTCGCGGTGGCCGACGCGATCAGCGGCAGCGACAGGCCGGCAAAGCTGTCGAGCATGTGCAGATCAGCAACGATCTTGTAGGTCGGATAGATGCGCACCTCGACCGGCAGCATCAACGTGATGAAGATGATCCAGAAGATCGGCATCCGGAACGGGAAGCGGAAATAGACGATCCCATAGGCCGAGACGATCGAGATCGCGATCTTGCCGACCGCGATCAGCATCGCCATGATCAGCGAGTTGAGCATCATGTTGGCGACGGGCTCGCGGGTCGAGCCGCTCGTGCCGACGAAGATCGTCTGGTAGTAGACTTCGAAGAAATGTCCGCCCGGCAGCAGCGACATCTGACCGTTGGCGATCAGTGCGTTGTCCTGGGTCGAGGCGACGATCGCGATGTAGACGGGGAAAGCGACGATCGCGATGCCGATCCACAGGATGATATGGGCGATGTAGCGGCGGATGCCCTCTTGCTCGACCATCAGTAGGTCACCTTGCGTTCGACGAAGCGGAACTGGATTCCCGTCAGCACGATGACGATGACCATCAGGATGACCGACTGCGCCGCGGAGCTGCCGAGATTGCCGCCGAGCAGGCCGTCGGAATAGACCTTGTAGACCAGCGTTTCCGTCGCCTTGCCGGGACCGCCGCGCGTCATCGTGTCGATGATGCCGAAGGTGTCGAAGAAGGCGTAGACGATGTTGACGACCAGCAGGAAGAAGATGGTCGGCGACAGCAGCGGGAAGGTCACGGTCCAGAACCGCCGCATCGGGCGGGCGCCGTCGATCGCCGCCGCTTCCATCACGCTCTTCGGGATGGCCTGGAGGCCGGCCAGGAAGAACAGAAAATTGTAGGAGACCTGCTTCCAGGCGGCGGCGAGGATGACCAGCAGTGCGGCCTGGTTACCGTCCAGCAGCGGATTCCAGTCGATGCCGGCGGCGCGCAGATAGCGCGAAATGACGCCGAGCGAGGGGTGCAGCATGAAGATCCAGAGCACGCCGACCACGGGCGGGGCGACCGCATAGGGCCAGATCAGCAAGGTGCGATAGAGCGCGCCGCCGCGCATCGGCTTGTCCGCCATCACGGCGAGGAGCAGCGCCAGGGACAACGAAGAGAGGGCGATGGCGAACGAGAAGAAGAAAGTCCGGACGATCGCCTCGAAATAGGTCGGCTCCTTCAACAGTTCGACGTAGTTGTCGAACCAGACGAAGCTGGTCGAGAGGCCGAAGGCGTCCTGCAGCAGGAAAGATTGGATCACCGCCTGCGCGGCCGGCCAGTAGAAAAAGATCAGCACGATCGCGAGCTGCGGTGCAACCAGCGCGAACGGCAATAGCCTGGATTGGAAAATGGCTTGCTTTTGCATGATGTGAGGTGAGCGGCAGGCCGCGAGATCGGCCTGCCGCTCATCGCCTTATTTTACGGCGGTCTTTTCGAACTGCCGGAGCATCGTGTTGCCGCGTTCGACGGCGGCGTCGAGCGCCTGCTTGGCGGTCTTCTTGCCGGCGAGCGCCTGCTCGATCTCCTCGCACCAGACGTCGCGAAGCTGTGCCATGTTGCCGAGCCGCAGGCCGCGGGAGTTCTCGGTCGGCTCCTTGTTGGTCAGCTCCAGCAGCGGCGTTTCGAGATAGGGCTGATCCTTGTAGAAGCCCTCGGCCTTCGCCTTCTCATAGGCCGCCTTGGTAATCGGCAGATAGCCGGATGCCTTGTGGACCCAGACCTGGCGGTCGGTGTCCGAGAGGAAGGTCAGGAATTTTGCGACACCCTTGTACTCATCGGCAGTCTTGCCACCCATCACCCAGAGCGAAGCGCCGCCGATGATCGAGTTCTGCGGTGCGCCCTTGACGTCCGGATAATAGGGCATTGGCGCGGCGGCAAAGTTGAACTTGGCCTGAGCCTTGATGTTGGCGAACAAGGAGGAGGAGCTCAGGAAGATCGGGCACTCGCCGGAGGTGAAGCGGCCCTCGCCGGTGTTGGTGCGGCCGGCGTAGTCGTAGGTCTTGTCCTTCTGAAGCTCGACCAGGTTCTCGAGATGCTTGACCTGGAGCGGGCCGTTGAACTCAAGAACCGTATCAAAGCCGTCGAGACCGTTGGCCTTGGTCGAGAGCGGTACGTTGTGCCAGGCGGAGAGCTGCTCGATGTTGACCCAGGTGGCCCATGCATTGGAGAACCCGCAGGTCGCGTGGCCGGCAGCCTTCAGCTTCTTGCCGGCCTCGAATACTTCCGGCCAGGTCTTCGGGATCTCGACATTGGCCTTCTTGAGCTCATCGAGATTGATCCACATGACCGTGGACGAGGAGTTGAACGGGAAGGACAGCATTTCGCCCTTCGTGGTCGAGTAATAGCCGGTGATCGCGGGCAGGTAGGCCTTGGGATCGAACTTCTCGCCGGTCTCGGCCATCAGCTTGTAGACGGGTTTGACGGCGCCGGTCGCGGCCATCATGGTCGCGGTGCCGACCTCGAAGACCTGCATGATGTGCGGCGCATTGCCGGCGCGGAACGCCGCGATGCCGGCGTTCATCGTGTCGGGATAGCTGCCCTTGTAGGTCGGAATCACCTTGTAGTCGCTCTGCGACGCGTTGAAGTCGTTGGCGAGCTTGACGATGACGTCGTTGTTCGCGCCCGTCATCGCGTGCCACCACTGGATTTCGGTCACGGCCAGCGCCGGCGAGGCGGCAAAGCCGAACGTGGCGGCAATGGCGGCAGCCGCAGCGAATTGTCGAAGAGCCATTAAGAAAACCTCCCTTGGGCCGTCATCAAAGAGCGCTTGCGCTAGCAGCGCCATGTGACGTTCACGTGACTGTGTAAGCGGCCGAAACGAAAGCGGCAAGCGGCGCAAAAGGGAAGCCGGAAAATAGGCGGAGACGAAGCGCGCGGCCGCGCCGCAGCATTGGATGGGCGGTGAGCGGATCGCGCGGCTGAACAGATGGCTTTGGGCAATGCGCTGCGGCCGCAAGCTCGGAAAGCTCTCCCGCTTGCGGGAGAATCGGCGCGCAGCACCGGGTGAGGGCTCTATCCTCTGGGGGAGTCTTCGTTGTTGAGACACCCTCTCCCCGCCCCTCCCCCGCGAGCGGGGGAGGGGGTGCACCGACGTTGCGGTGCCGCTCACTATCTCGTCGCAACCCTAGCGCTTGCGCTCGGGACCGCAGACCACGCCCTTCTCGACCAATGCGTCGATCTCGGCCCTGGAATATCCGAACTCGCCGAGCACTTCAGTGGCGTGCTGGCTGAATTTCGGCGGCACGCGGCGCAGGCTCGGCTTGCTGCGATCGAGCCGGATCGGCGAGGCGACGCCCTTGTACCAGTCCTTCTCGATGACATCGCCGCGGTAGATCGTGTGCGGATTGTTCAACGCCTGGTCGATCTTCTGCACGGGGCCCGCGGGCAGTCCGGCGGCGAGCAGGCGGTCGCACAGCGGCTCGGCCTCGTGCTGGCTGAACACCGCGGCCAGCTCGGCGCGCAGCGCCTCGCGATTGGCGATGCGGTCCTTGTTGCGGGCAAAGCGCGGATCGGTGCCGAGCTCGGGCTTGCCGATCTCCTTGGCCAGCTTGCGGAACGTGCCGTCATTGCCGACGCCGATGAAGATGTCGTCGGTCCTGGTCGGGAAGATCGCGTAGGGCACGAGATTGGGGTGCTCGTTGCCGGTCAGGCTCGGCGGCTTGCCATGCATGAAATAATTCGCGGTGTGCGGATGCATGATCGCAAGGCCGGTCTCGTAGAGCGTGGTCTCGAGGAATTGCCCAAGCCCCGAGCGCTGCCGCTCCGACAGCGCCATCAGGATGCCGATCGCCGCATAGAGCCCGGTGGTGATGTCGACCAGCGGCACGCCGATCCGCATCGGCCCGCTTTCCCTCGAGCCGGTCGCCGCGATCATGCCGGTCATCGCCTGGATGATGGCATCATAGCCGGGATTGCCGCCGCGCGGGCCGTCGGCGCCGAAGCCGCAGATCCGGCAATGCACCAGACGCGGAAATTTTTCACGCAAGCTCTCGTTGCCGATGCCCCATTTCTCGAGTGTGCCGGGCTTGAAATTCTCGATCAGGACGTCGGCCGTCTCCAGCATCTTGAGCAGCACGACGCGGCCGCCTTCGGAGGCGAGGTCGAGGCCGATCGAGCGCTTGTTGCGGTTGATGCCGACGAAGTAGGCCGCGTCCTCCTCATGGAAGGGAGGTCCCCATTCGCGCACCTCATCGCCCGCGGGCGGTTCGACCTTGATCACATCGGCGCCGTGGTCGGCGAGAATCTGCGTGCAGTAGGGGCCGCCGAGCACGCGCGTGAGGTCGATGACGCGCAGCCCACTCATCGCACCGATTGCTGTTTCGGAAGTCATGACGGCAACCTTCGCTCAAGGGAGGATCGATGTACGATCCCAGGCCTAGCGAGGTTCGCGAAAGCCGGCAATGGCTCCCGGCGTAGGGCCGCATGCGCCGCCGCGCTCAATCCCGCGGCGTGGCATATCGAGGCGCGAGCGGCTGGCTCGAGGGGATCTCGGGCCAGCCAGGATTGCCTTCGGCGTCACGCAACCTTGAGGCGGACGTCGACGTTGCCACGGGTCGCGTTGGAGTACGGGCAAACCTGATGGGCCTTCTCGACCAGTGCCTCGGCCTCCGCGCGGGGAACGCCGGGCAGCGAAACCACGAGTTCGACGTCGAGGCCGAAGCCGCCTTCCGAACGCGGGCCGATGCCGACCGTCGAGGTCACCGAGGTGTCGGCGGGAACCTTCGGTCCGCCCTGGGAGGCCACGAACTTCATCGCACCGATGAAGCAGGCGGCATAGCCGGCTGCAAACAGCTGCTCGGGATTGTTGCCGGCGCCGCCGCCGCCCCCGAGCTCCTTCGGGGTGGTAAGCTTCACGTCCAGCGCGCCGTCGAGGGTCGCAGCATGGCCGTCGCGGCCGCCGGTGGCCTTGGCGCTGGTCTTGTAGAGCACGTTCACGGACATCTTGAGTCTCCCTAGTTTCAGGTTGGGGCTAGCCGTATATCGCAGACAATTAGATTGTGCACAATATGAATTGTGATGCCTCACATTTAATTGTTCGCAATTGAATGTGCCGCCGCTCCGCCCCAGAATGTCGAAGCGAATCTCTTGAGGTTTTCCATTGAGGCTTTCCATGGCTCGGAAACAACTGGCCGCCGACCAGCCGCTGCGGCTCGATAACCAGATCTGCTTTGCGGTCTATTCCGCCGCGCACGCCTTCAACCGCGTCTACAAGCCGCTGCTCGACCGGCTCGGCCTGACCTATCCGCAATATCTGGTGATGCTGGTGCTGTGGGAGCGCGACGGTGTGCCGCTGAAGGATATCGGCGAGCGGCTGTTCCTGGACTCCGGCACGCTCACGCCGCTGCTCAAGCGCCTGGAAGCCGCTCAGCTCGTCAAGCGCACGCGCTCGACCGAGGACGAGCGCCAGGTGCTGATCGCGCTGACGCCGCAGGGGCAGGCCCTGAAGGACAAGGCGCGCAGCGTGCCGCAGTCGATCCTGGCCGCATCCGACTGCACGGTGCCCGAGCTGGTGGCAATGAAGAACGAGATCGTCGCGCTACGCGACCGGCTGAATGCTGTGATTGGGGAGTAGCGGGCCTTCTGCGCCAGGCTTTGTTGCTCTTAAAGGCGCTTCTTCGCAAAAGCTCGGCCCGAAGCCGATTTCAGGTACTTCTCGAAGGCAATCGCCTGGGCCTCATCGCTGAAAGCGATGTAGGTTTTAATACGCCAAGGGCCATACTTTGACGTGTGGGGCACCTCGCCGGCGTTGTGCTTTGCGAGCCGGGCTCGCAGGTCATCGGTGATGCCGATGTAGAAATGCTCTGAATCGAGGCTTTCGAGAATGTAGACGTACTTCATCCTGTCCCCCCGCTCCACGCAGTGGGCGGATACTATCTCAGGACGAAGTTTTGCCGAGGCCCGGCTTCGCCATTCGGGCTACGCCGCGGCAGCCTTCGCTAGCTTCACTACGATGGAGCGGAGCTGGCTTGCCGAGCCGCAGCTCGCGAAGCGGATAATATTTCAGGCCGAAGTTTTGTGAGAGCCCGGCTTCGCCCTTCGGGCTACGCCGCGGCAGCCTTCGCTAGCTTCGCTACGATGGAGCGGAGCTGGCCTGCCGAGCCGAAGCTCGCGAAGCGAGCGAAGGCTGGTGGAGCCAGGCGGGATCGAACCGCCGACCTCTTGCATGCCATGCAAGCGCTCTCCCAGCTGAGCTATGGCCCCGTTAGTTCGGTAGGGTGATCCTGGGGGATCACTCCGGCCGCCGAGCCCTAAAGGCGACTCGCGCGGCAGCACCGTTGATCACAGATCAGGTCTGATCTCAAGTCTCTTCATCGCCTCCGACATCACCAATGATGTCGGTCACGTCCTCATCGCCCTCTTCGTCGTCGGCGATGAAGGTCGAATCATCGTCATCGTCGTCCTCGAGCGTCTCGTCGACCTCGATGTCGTCCTCGGATTCGGGCACGGCGGCCTTGACCTTGCCGGTGTTCTCCTCGGCATCGGCCTCCTCGAGGGAAACCATCTCTTCGGTCTCGGCCGGTTCCGGCGTGGTGTCCTGAGCCATGCTGCGCGCTTCGGCGCCACGGGTCGGGCGTGCCGGCGCCACCGGCGCAATCGGCACCACCTCGCCGGTATAGGGCGAGATCACCGGATTCTTGTTGAGGTCATAGAACTTCTTGCCCGTGGTCGGGCAAATGCGTTTGGTTCCGAGTTCGGACTTGGCCACGGCAGGAATCCTGGGAATGTCTGAAAAGCGGTGCTTCACTTGGCTAGTTGGCGGCCCGCTGTCAATAGCGCATTGCGGAGGAAAGACATGCCCGTGACGGCGGGCTGACCATATGGTACCTGCGCGCGCGAGCCGCCGGGGAGCATTCGAGGTCCACCTGCGGGCATTCAAGGACACAATCTTGGCTCATTCCGACCAACCGAGCCCGCTTCAGTCCCGCGCCAGCGGTGCCCTGACCGGGAAAGTACGGGTACCCGGGGACAAGTCGATTTCCCACCGCTCGCTCATCCTGGGCGCGCTGTCGGTCGGCGAGACCCGGATCACAGGCCTGTTGGAGGGCGAAGACGTCCTCAATACCGCCAAATCCATGCAGGCGCTCGGCGCATCGGTTGAGCGCACCGGTGATTTTGCCTGGCGTGTGCGCGGGGTCGGTGTGGCCGGCTTTGCCCAGCCAAAGGCGCCCCTGGATTTCGGGAATTCGGGGACCGGGTGCCGGCTGGTGATGGGGGCGGTCGCGGGCTGCCCGATCTCGGCCGTGTTCGACGGCGACGCCTCGCTGCGCAGCCGTCCCATGGGCCGCGTGCTCGATCCGCTGGAGAAAATGGGGGCCAAGGTCGTCGCCGTTGGCGAGGGCGGTCGTCTTCCGCTGACGCTCCAGGGCGCGCGCGATCCCCTGCCGATCACCTACAAGACGCCCGTGGCTTCAGCCCAGATCAAGTCGGCGGTCCTGCTGGCGGGACTGGCTGCGCCGGGGACGACGACCGTCATCGAGAGCGAGGCTAGCCGCGACCACACCGAGCTGATGCTGAAGCATTTTGGCGCCGACATCACGTCGGTAGCGGAGGGCCAGCATGGCCGCCGCATAGCGCTCGTCGGCCAGGGCGAGCTGCACGGCGCCGCTGTCGTGGTGCCCGCCGATCCTTCATCGGCGGCCTTTCCGGTCGTCGCCGCGCTGATCGCCGAAGGCTCCGATGTCGTGCTGTCCGACATCATGACCAATCCGCTGCGCACCGGGCTCTTCACGACGCTCCGCGAAATGGGCGGCTCGATCGAGGAGAGCGAAGTCCGCGGCGATGCCGGCGAGCCGATGGCGAGCTTGCGCGTGCGCGCCTCGAAACTGCGCGGCGTCGAGGTGCCGCCGGAGCGCGCGCCGTCGATGATCGACGAGTATCTGGTGCTCGCGGTGGCGGCGTCCTTCGCGGAAGGCACGACCATCATGCGCGGCCTGCACGAGCTGCGCGTCAAGGAATCCGATCGGCTGGCGGCGACCGCCGACATGCTGCGCGTCAACGGCGTCAAGGTCGAGATCTCCGGCGATGATCTGATCGTCGAGGGCAGGGGGCACGTGCCAGGCGGCGGTCTCGTCGCCACCCATATGGATCATCGGATCGCGATGTCGGCGTTGGTGATGGGCTGTGCGTCCGACAGGGCCGTGAAGGTCGACGACACCGCCTTCATCGCCACCAGCTTTCCCGACTTCATTCCCATGATGCGTTCGCTGGGGGCCGATTTTTCATGATCATTGCCATCGACGGCCCCGCGGCCTCCGGCAAGGGTACGCTCGGCAAGCGCCTCGCGCATCATTACGGCTATCGTCACCTCGATACCGGCGTGATCTACCGCGCGGTTGCCCATGCGCTGCTGGAGATGGGGGCCGATCTGCACAACGAGGCGCTGGCCATCGCGGCGGCGCGCCAGCTCGATCCCAAGACCTTCGGCAATCCCGCGCTGAAATCGCATGAGGTCGGCAACGCCGCCTCGATCGTCTCGGCCCTTCCGGGAGTGCGCGAGGTGCTGCTGAATTTTCAACGCCAGTTCGCGTCCCACCCGCCCGGCGCGGTCCTGGATGGCCGCGACATCGGCACGGTGATCTGTCCGGATGCCGATGTGAAGATTTTTGTCGTTGCTGATCCAAGGGTCCGCGCACGGCGGCGGACGCTGGAGGCACAGTCCCGCGGCGAACAGGCCGACGAGGCTGCGATCCTGGCCGATATCATCAAGCGCGACGAGCGGGATCAGAACCGCCCGACGGCGCCGCTGCGTGCCGCGCCCGACGCGCACACGCTGGACAATTCCAATCTGGGTATCGACGAGAGCGTGCAGGCTGCGATCGATATCGTCGAGGCGGTCCGGGCGAAGCGCTAAAGCGCGATGAGTTTGCCATCGCGCTTCAGATCCGGCCTGGATCGGTTGGATCAGTTCTTCGACCAGTAGCGGTCGAATGGCAGTTCCTGATCGATCATCCACATGACCGGCTGCGAGGTCATCACCATCGTAACGTTGTGCTCGGTCGTCGCAGCGCCGGGCATCACGGTAATGCCATTTGCGGCGGTCACGACGGCAAATGCCACCAGCATGATGAAGTTCTTCATTGGATACTCCCCCTGTTTTTGACGGCGCCAGAGTGCCCCAGGAGGCTTAAGGCCCAGTTCCATCCGGTTCTGTGCAAAGGGCCCCTGCGGAGCAATTCGGAGGATGCGGTCAACGAGGCGTAGACGTGTCAAATTCAAGGGGGCGGGCGTAACCTGCCGTCAGTCTTAAGGGCCCGTGAATCGGCCATTTCCGGCTTGCCCGAAAGGACCGTGAGGGCTATATCAGCGCCGTCCGGGCCGCCATCGATCTGATCGAGGCCGTCCCGAGCGGGCCGGCGTCGGGTCGAAACCCTCGCCGCATCTGGAGGAACGCCCGCTCCCGGTCTTGAAGACGATAATTTCGCTTCCGGCCCCCGGTCAATCAATACGTACCGAACGTGCAGTTCATCTGCCGGCCCGCTGTTGCGCCTCGCGCAATGAGCGGTCGTTGGGGTTTGCGGAACCCTGACACTTCACGCGCGATACGCCCATCAACCCGAACGGCCGGCGAGATTCCGCAACTGGAGAACAAATGGCTTCGACTTCCGCTAATACCTACAGCCCCTCGCGTGACGATTTCGCCGCGATGCTCGACGAGTCCTTTGCAGGCGGCAATCTGCAGGAAAGCTCCGTCGTCAAGGGCAAGGTTGTTGCAATTGAAAAGGACATGGCCGTCATCGACGTCGGCCTGAAGACCGAGGGCCGTGTCGCACTGCGCGAATTTTCCGGCCCCGGCCGTGAGAGCGACCTCAAGGTCGGCGACGAGGTGGAAGTGTTCCTCGATCGCATCGAAAACGCCCTCGGCGAGGCCGTGCTGTCGCGCGACAAGGCGCGCCGCGAAGAGAGCTGGGGCAAGCTCGAGAAGGCGTTCCAGAACAACGAAAAGGTCAACGGCGTCATCTTCAACCAGGTCAAGGGCGGCTTCACCGTCGACCTCGACGGTGCCGTGGCCTTCCTGCCGCGCTCGCAGGTCGACATCCGTCCGATCCGCGACGTTGCGCCGCTGATGAACAACTCGCAGCCGTTCCAGATCCTCAAGATGGATCGCCGCCGCGGCAACATCGTCGTCTCCCGCCGCACGGTGCTGGAAGAGACCCGCGCCGAGCAGCGTCAGGAGCTGGTGCAGAACCTCGAAGAGGGCCAGGTCATTGACGGCGTGGTCAAGAACATCACCGATTACGGTGCGTTCGTTGATCTCGGCGGCATCGACGGCCTCCTGCACGTCACCGACATCGCGTGGCGCCGCGTCAACCACCCGACCGAGGTGCTATCGATCGGCCAGACCGTGAAGGTCAAGATCATCAAGATCAACCACGAGACGCACCGCATCTCGCTGGGCATGAAGCAGCTGCTGGATGATCCGTGGCAGGGCATCGAAGCCAAGTACCCGCTGGGTGCCCGCTTCACTGGCCGTGTCACCAACATCACCGACTACGGCGCGTTCGTCGAGCTCGAGCCGGGCATCGAAGGCCTGATCCACGTCTCCGAGATGTCGTGGACCAAGAAGAACATGCACCCCGGCAAGATCGTTTCGACCTCGCAGGAAGTCGAAGTGCAGGTGCTGGAAGTCGATTCCGTCAAGCGCCGCATCTCGCTCGGCCTCAAGCAGACCATGCGCAACCCCTGGGAGGTCTTCGTCGAGAAGCATCCGACCGGTTCGGTGGTCGAAGGCGAGGTCAAGAACAAGACCGAATTCGGCCTGTTCCTGGGTCTCGAGGGCGACGTCGACGGCATGGTCCACCTCTCCGACCTCGACTGGAAGCTTCCGGGCGAGCAGGTGATCGACAACTACAAGAAGGGCGACGTGGTGAAGGCCGTCGTGCTCGATGTGGACGTCGAGAAGGAGCGCATCTCGCTCGGCATCAAGCAGCTCGAAGGCGACCCATTCGCCGAGCCGGGCGATGTCAAGAAGGGCGCGGTCGTGACCTGCGAAGTGCTCGAAGTGAAGGAAGCCGGTATCGAGGTGAAGATCGCCGGTACCGACTTTACCACCTTCATCAAGCGCTCCGAGCTTGCCCGTGACCGCAACGACCAGCGCGCCGAACGCTTCGCAGTCGGTGAGAAGGTCGATGCCCGCGTCATCCAGTTCGACAAGAAGGCCCGCAAGGTCCAGGTGTCGATCAAGGCGCTGGAAGTCGCCGAGGAGAAGGAAGCCATCGCGCAATACGGCTCCTCCGATTCGGGAGCGACGCTGGGCGACATCTTGGGCACCGCGCTCAAGAACCGCGACAGCAAGTAAGCGAAACGCTGGTTTCGCAAGCATCAAAGCCCCGGCGCGAGCCGGGGCTTTTTTGTTGCAACAAATGACGCCGTCGTCCCGGGGCGCGCGCAGCGCGAGCGCGGGACCCATAACCACAGGAAGTAGTTTGACGAAGATCGGAGTTACCGGCTCGCGCCACAACTTCTCCCTGGGGTTATGGATCCCGGCCTTCGCCGGGATGACAAATGAGGTGCTGCACTACCAAGCCCTCAATTCTTCAAATTGCGTCGCAATTGATGTATCCAGATAGGCCAATGGTCACGCTGCGACTGCAAAAGGCGTGAGCCCACACATTTGGAGATTTTTCGATGTCGCTCGATTCGGACATCATCGTCGATCGCCGCCGGATCCGCCGCAAGCTGACCTTCTGGCGTGTCGCTGCCGCGCTGATCGCGATCGCGGCAATTGCAGGCTTTGCGCTGGTCGCCACGCCGGGCGCGCGGGGCACATTCGCGTCCGCCGGCTCGATCGCGCGCGTCCAGATCGATGGCCTGATCCGCAGCGATTCCGAGCGTACCCAGGCGCTGGAGCGGCTGGAGAATTCGCGCGCGGCCGCCGTCATCGTCCACATCAACTCGCCGGGCGGCACCACCGCCGGCTCCGAGCAGCTCTATGATTCGCTGACGCGGCTGAAGGCGAAGAAGCCGCTCGTCGTGGTGGTCGAAGGCCTTGCCGCCTCGGGCGGCTACATCACGGCGATCGCAGCCGACCACATCATTGCACAGCAGAGCTCGCTGGTCGGCTCGATCGGCGTCTTGTTCCAGTTTCCGAACGTATCTGATCTCCTGAAGACCATCGGCGTGAAGGTCGAGGAGGTGAAATCTTCGCCGCTGAAAGCAGCGCCGAACGGTTTCGAGCCCACCAGCCCCGAAGCGCGCGCCGCGCTCGATGCGCTGGTGAAGGATTCCTACGCCTGGTTCAGGGGACTGGTGAAGGAGCGTCGCGGCATGGATGACGCGCAGCTCGAGAAAGTCGCTGATGGCCGCGTGTTCACCGGTCGGCAAGCGATCGAGCTGAGGCTGATCGATCAGCTCGGCGACGAGAAGACCGCAGTGAACTGGCTCGTCGAGCAGAAGGGCGTCAAGAAGGATCTCCCGGTTCGCGATTACAAGCTCGAACCTCGCTTCGGCGATCTGCCATTTCTCAAGTCGGCGGCCACCGTCACGCTCGAAGCCGTCGGTTTGAGCTCGCTGGCGCATCAGATCGAGCGCAGCGGCGTCGCGCAGGCGGTCGATCGGATCGGTTTGGACGGAATGCTCGCACTATGGCAGCCCGCCGCGTCGAATTGACTGGGAACCGGGCGAGGCCGAGAGGGTTTTCCCGCTCGGCTTGTATTGTGACAGACCCCCTTTCCGGCCTTTGTCACGTACTTTAGCGCCATCCAAACTTGATTTAGCGTCTTGACAGTTCAAGGCATTTTCACGGAAATGGTCATCCGCACGCTTCCGGGTCCTATCTCTCGATGATCAAATCCGAACTTGTTCAGCGTATCGCCGAGCACAACCCGCATCTTTACCAGCGGGATGTCGAGAACATTGTGAATGCGATCCTCGAGGAGATCGTCGCAGCGCTTGCGCGCGGCGATCGGGTCGAGTTGCGCGGATTCGGTGCTTTTTCGGTGAAGCATCGCCCCGCGCGGGCAGGACGCAATCCGCGCACCGGTGCCCATGTGCCGGTCGACCAGAAGAGCGTCCCGTTCTTCAAAACGGGCAAGGAAATGCGCGAGCGGCTGAACCGCGACCATCCGGATCCCGGCGGGCCGGACTAGGGCCAGGCCCAAGTTTACCGGTGTGGCCGCTTGACGCGGCCATAAGCATGATTCAAGGCGAGCGATCGAGATGCGAAAATTCCTGACCGCGTTGATCGTGATTCCGTTCGGTCTGCTGCTTGTGGACTTCGCCGTCGCCAACCATCATCTGGTAACGGTCTCCTTCGACCCCTTCAATTCGGCCGATCCGGCGCTGACGGCCGCCCTGCCACTATTCCTGCTCCTGATCCTGGTGGCTGTCCTCGGGGTGCTGGCCGGCGGGTGCGCCGTCTGGTTCGGCCAGCGGCATTGGCGTCGTGCGGCGCGCCGGCATGAGGCCGATGCGCGCTCGGCGAGGTCCGAACTGGCTGACTTGAGGGCCTCCACGGCGGCCTCGCGGCCCGATCCGCAGCGGTTGCCGGTCCTGGCAGGAAGCGGCCTTTACGGTCCCGTCGGGCGAGACAAGCAGCGCGCGACGTTGTAGAAGCGGCCGCACCGAAAACCCCGATTTCCGGCCGCGGCCTCGCGGCTTCCACGCGCTTTGAGACCATGACCCTGCTCGTCAAAATCTGCGGCCTGTCCACGCGCGAGACGCTTGACGTCGCGCTCGATGCCGGCGCCGACATGGTGGGGTTCGTGTTCTTTCCGCCCTCGCCCCGGCATCTGTCGCTGGAAGCCGGGCGCGATCTCGGTCGGCAGGTCAAGAAGCGCGCGCTGAAGGTCGCGCTCACGGTCGATGCCGACGACGCGACGCTCGACAACATCATGGACGCGCTGTCGCCGGACATTCTGCAGCTCCATGGCAAGGAGAGCGTCGCACGGCTGCGCGACATCAAGCAGAAATTCGGCCGCCCCGTGATGAAGGCCCTGCCGATCGAGACGGCGGCCGATCTCGCGGTGCTGCCGGGCTATGCCGCGGTCGCCGACCGCATCCTGTTCGATGCCCGTCCGCCGAAGGACGCAACGCGGCCCGGCGGGCTGGGCGCCCCCTTCGACTGGCACCTGCTGGAAAACCTCGATCTGAAGCTGCCATACATGGTCTCGGGCGGGCTACACGCCCAGAACGTTGCGGAGGCCCTGCGCCTTACCGGCGCCGGCGGCGTCGACGTCTCCTCCGGGGTCGAGAGCGCCCCCGGCGTGAAGGACCCGGAGCTGATCACAGCCTTTATTCGCGCTGCGCGCGCCACCCAAGAGTTGAGCGTACGATGAACATCGCCAAACCAAACTCCTATCGCAGCGGCCCGGACGAGCGCGGCCATTTCGGCATTTTTGGCGGACGCTTCGTCGCCGAAACCCTGATGCCGCTGATCCTCGATCTGGAGAAGGCGTACAACGCGGCCAAGGCCGATCCGGCCTTCCAGGCCGAGATGAACGGTTATCTCAAGAACTATGTCGGCCGGCCCTCGCCGCTGTATTTCGCCGAGCGCCTCACCGAGCACCTCGGCGGCGCAAAAATCTATCTGAAGCGCGAGGAGCTGAACCACACCGGTTCGCACAAGGTGAACAACGTGCTCGGCCAGATCATGCTGGCACGGCGCATGGGCAAGAAGCGCATCATCGCCGAGACCGGTGCCGGCCAGCACGGCGTTGCCACCGCAACGCTCTGCGCGCGCTTCGGGCTGGAATGCGTGGTCTATATGGGCGCGGTCGACGTCGAGCGGCAGCAGCCCAACGTCATCCGCATGGAGATGCTGGGCGCAAAGGTGTTTCCGGTGCAGTCGGGCACGCGCACGCTGAAGGACGCGATGAACGAGGCGCTGCGCGACTGGGTCACCAACGTGCACAACACCTTCTACTGCATCGGCACGGTGGCGGGGCCGCATCCCTATCCGACGCTGGTGCGCGACTTCCAGTCGATCATCGGCAATGAGACCAAGACGCAGATGCAGGAGGTCGAAGGCAGGCTGCCGGATTCGCTGGTCGCCTGCATCGGCGGCGGCTCCAATGCCATGGGCCTGTTCCATCCCTTCCTCGATGATCCCTCCGTCGAAATCTTCGGTGTCGAGGCCGCGGGCCACGGGCTCACGCAATTGCATGCGGCATCGATCGCGGGCGGCCGTCCCGGCGTGCTGCACGGCAACCGTACCTATCTCTTGATGGACGCGGACGGCCAGATCCAGGACGCGCACTCGATCTCGGCCGGTCTCGACTATCCCGGCATCGGGCCCGAGCATTCCTGGCTGCACGAGATCGGACGCGTCAACTATCTCTCCGCGACCGACGACGAGGCGCTCGCGGCATTCCAGCTATTGTCGCGGCTCGAAGGCATCATCCCGGCGCTGGAGCCTGCGCATGCCATCGCCAAGGTGATGGAGCTCGCGCCGAAGCGGCCCAGGGATCACCTGATGGTCGTCAATCTCTCCGGTCGCGGCGACAAGGACGTCCCGCAGGTCGGCGATATCCTGAGGGGCAAGTCCAAGTGACCACGCGTATCGACACCCGTTTTGCCGAGCTGAAGAAGCAGGGCCGCTCGGCTTTCGTCACTTTCGTGATGGCCGGCGATCCCGATCCGGCGACGTCGCTCGAGATCATCAAGGCGCTGCCGAAGGCGGGCGCCGACGTGATCGAGATCGGCATGCCCTTCACCGATCCGATGGCCGACGGCCCGTCGATCCAGGCTGCCGGCCTCCGCGCGCTCAAGGGCGGCATGACGTTGAAGAAGACTCTGGATCTCGTGGGCGGCTTCCGCAAGGACGATGGCACGACGCCGATCGTGCTGATGGGCTACTACAACCCGATCTACATCTACGGCGTGGACAGGTTTTTGGCTGATGCAAAGACCGCCGGCGTCGATGGTCTCATCATCGTCGATCTGCCGCCGGAGGAAGACGACGAGCTCTGCCTGCCCGCAATGAAGGCCGGCCTCAACTTCATCCGCCTGGCGACACCGACGACCGACGACAAGCGCCTGCCGGCCGTGCTCGCCAACACTTCGGGCTTCGTCTACTACGTCTCGATCACCGGCATCACCGGCGCGGCGGCGGCCGATTCCTCGGCCGTGAGCGAAGCGGTCGCCCGCATCAAGCGGCATACAAGCCTGCCGGTCTGCGTCGGCTTCGGGATCCGCACGCCGGAAACCGCCCGCGCCATCGCCTCGCATGCCAATGGCGCGGTGGTCGGCACCGCGCTGGTAGATGCGCTCAAGAACAGCCTCGATGCGGAGGGGCGCGCGACTGGCAAAACCGTTAATGCCGTCGCCGAGCTGACCGCATCCCTCGCCCAGGGCGTGCGGGGCGCGCAGCAGGCAGCGGAATAGGCCATAATTCCGCTTCTAAGGCGCGATGAGGTTGGGTTGAATCATCATCGCGCTTTAGCTCTTTGTTTGTGCGTGATCTGTTGGAAAGCCGCTTCACACTTTTCCGGATCATGCTCTAAAGCGGACCACACGGCGGCTTGCCGGGGAATGTCCCGGCCGCCATATATCCCTTCAGGCGATTCCCAGGGCGGGATGGCTAATCGGAGCAAACCATGAACTGGCTCACCAATGTGGTCCGGCCGAAAATCCGCAACATGCTGCGGCGGGAGACGCCGGAGAATTTGTGGATCAAATGCCCGGATTCCGGGCAGCTCGTGTTCTACAAGGACGTCGAGGCCAACCAGTTCGTCATCCCCGGCTCGAACTATCACATGCGCATGGGCGCAGTGGCGCGGCTCAAGTCGATCTTCGACAATGAGACCTGGTTCGACGTCGCGCTGCCGGAGGTCGCTGCCGATCCGCTGAAATTTCGCGACGAGAAGAAATACGCCGACCGCATCAAGGATGCGCGCGCCCGCACCAATCTGAATGATGCGATCAAGGTCGGCTATGGCAAGCTCGAAGGCGCCGCCGTCGTCATCGCCGTGCAGGACTTCGACTTCATGGGTGGCTCCCTCGGCATGGCCGCGGGCGAAGCCATCGTCCGCGGGCTCGAACTCGCGGTCGAAAAGAAGTCGCCGTTCATCGTGTTCGCGGCATCCGGCGGCGCGCGCATGCAGGAAGGCATCCTGTCGCTGATGCAGATGCCGCGCACCACGGTCGCCGTGCAGATGCTGCGCGAGGCGAAGCAGCCCTATATCGTTGTGCTGACCAATCCTACCACCGGCGGCGTCACCGCATCCTATGCGATGCTCGGCGACGTGCAGATCGCCGAGCCTGGCGCGCTGATCGGCTTTGCCGGTGCTCGCGTCATCGAGCAGACCATCCGCGAAAAGCTCCCCGAAGGTTTCCAGCGCGCCGAGTACCTGAAGGAGCACGGCATGGTCGACATGGTCGTGCATCGTCACGACCTGCGCCCGACGCTGGCGCGGCTCTGCCGTTTGCTGACCAGGTCGCCGGCACTGGAGGGCGCGTCGAAATCAGCGCAGCCGGTTACCAGCGCGGCGCAGATCGTATCGGCTCCCGACGTGGCGCCGGCCGCACCGCACGCGTGAACGCCTCCGCTGACAGCGCAAAGTCGTCGCTCGGTGACGTGATCGGGCGGTTGTCGGCTCTGCACCAGCAGCGCATCGATCTCGGGCTCGAGCGGATGCACCGCCTGCTCGAGCGGCTCGGCAACCCCGAGCGCAAGCTGCCGCCGGTGATCCACATTGCCGGCACCAACGGCAAGGGCTCGACGCTCGCTTATCTCCGCGCAACGCTGGAAGCAGCGGGCCTGCGCGTTCACGCCTATACCTCTCCGTATCTGGTCCGGATCAACGAATGCTTCCGGCTCGGCCGCCTCAACGGCGGCGTGCTGGTTGGGGATGACGAATTGCGTGCCGCGCTTGAAGAAGTCGAGCGCGTCAATGCCGGCGAAGCCGCGACCGTGTTCGAGCTCAAGACCGCCGCCGCCTTTCATTTGTTCGCGCGACATCCGGCCGATGTGGTGCTGCTGGAGGTCGGCCTCGGTGGGCGGCTCGATTCGACCAACGTGATCGACACGCCCGCGGCCTCCGTGATCACGCCGGTCAGCATGGACCACATGGACTTCCTCGGCGATACGCTAGCCTCGATCGCCGGCGAGAAAGCAGGGATCATCAAGCGCGGCGTGCCCGTGATATCGGCCGAGCAGCCGGGCGAGGCCATGACTGTGATCGAGGCGCAGGCCAAGCGCATGCGTGCGCCGCTGTTTGCCGCCGGCGAGAGCTGGCACGTCAATGTCGAGCACGGGCGTCTCGTCTATTCCGACGACCGCGGCCTGATGGATCTTGCAGCGCCGCGCCTGTTCGGCCGTCACCAGTTCGACAATGCCGGCCTTGCGATCGCGACGCTGCGCGCGGTGAGCATCTTCAAGATACCTCATGCGGCGTTCGAAGCCGGCATCGTCGGCGCCGAATGGCCGGCGCGGATGCAGCGGATCACCTCCGGTGCGCTGCTCGGCTGGGGGCCGCAGGGCTCCGAGGTCTGGCTCGACGGCGGCCACAATGCCGAAGGCGGCCGCGTCGCGGCGGCCGCGCTCGGCGACCTCGAGGAACGGGTGTCGCGTCCCCTGGTGGTGATCGCCGGCATGATGGCCAACAAGGACGCGCAGGGGTTCCTGGCGAATTTCGCCGGCCTCACCCGTCACATCATCGCGGTGCCGATTCCGGAGACCGAGAACGCCATGCCGGTCGACCGGCTTGCGGATGCCGCACGCAGTTTCGGCATGCGCGTCGAGACCTCGCCGGGCGTCGAGGCCGCGCTGCGTGCGCTGTCACGGCTCGCCTATGAAGTGCCGCCGCGCATCCTGATCACCGGCTCGCTCTATCTCGCCGGCCACGTGCTCGGGATCAACGGCACGCCTCCTGCATAAGGCTCTCGTGTCCCGGACGCGACGCAGAGCCGGGGCACGAGATAGGGAGTGACGATGCGTTTTGCCGCGATTGCCGACGTCCACGGAAACTATCTCGCGCTGGAGGCGGTTCTCGCCGACATCCGCACGCAGGGCATCAAGGACATCGTCGATCTCGGCGACATGCTGAGCGGCCCGCTCGATGCGCGCCGGACGATCGATATGCTGATGGCTCTGGATGCCGTGCACGTGCTCGGCAACCACGACCGCTATCTCCTCGACCGCCCGCCCGAGAAGATGGGCTCATGGGATCGTCCTGCCCATGCGCAGCTGGATGGTTCGCATCTGGACTGGCTGCGTGCGCAGCCGATGACGCGCGTGTTTCGCGACCAGGTATTCCTGTGCCACGCGACACCTGAGGACGACGAAGTCTATTGGCTCGACACCGTTCATCCCGACGGGACGGTCGCGATGTCGCCGCTGGATCGCATCGAGCGGTTCGCAAAAAGCATCGCGCAATCCCTGATCCTCTGCGCGCACACGCATCTTGCACGGGCCGTTCGGCTGCGTGACGGCCGGATGATCGTCAATCCCGGCAGCGTCGGCAGCCCCGGCTATCGCGACGAGCATCCGTATCCGCATCTCGTCGAGGCCGGCTCGCCGCACGCGCGCTATGCAATCCTTGAGCTGGTGAACGGTGCGTGGCAGGTGACGTTTCGCCACATCGCTTACGATCACGAGGCCATGGCCGCGCTGGCACGGCGCAATGGCCAGAGCGAGCTCGCGAACGCGTTGGCGACGGGGTGGATCAGATAGACATCTTCGCCGTGTAGCCCGGATGGAGCCGACGGGTCGGCGCAACGCGCCGCCCGATGACAGGCTCCGCGAAATCCGGGTAACCGGCTAGGCCTGCTTCAGCAGCTTCATGGGATCGGCGGCCTTCTGCTTCAACTGCTCGAAGGTGCATTGCCGCGGTGCCTTGTCGGGCCGCCAGCGCTGGATCGAGGTGCCGTGGCGAAAGCGTTCGCCGCTGAAATGGTCGTAGCAGACCTCCACCACCAGCTTCGGCCTGAGCGGGCACCATTTCGCCGAGCGTTCAGTCGACCAGCGGCTGGGGCCGCCCGGCGCATTGCCGGTGAAGCCGGGCTCGCCGATCAGCGCCTCCAGCCTGTCGGTCAAAGCCGGCTTCTCTCCTTGCTTGATCGCCGAGGTGAAACCGACATGATGCAGGAGGCTCTTGTCGTCATAGAGCCCGAGCAGCAGCGAGCCGACCACCCTGCGGCCGGCGATCTTGTTGGTGGCATAGCGGAAGCCGCCGACCACGCAATCGGCGCTGCGAAATCTTTTGATCTTCTGCATGCCTTCGCGACTGCCGGCCTGATAGGGCAGGTCTATGCGCTTGGCGATGACGCCGTCCGAGCCGCCGCCGGATTGCGCCAGCCATTTTTGCGCTGTCGCATGGCTCGATGTGACCGGTGAGAGCCGGAAGCTCGTGTTGTTCCGGAAATTGGCTTTCGCGAAAGCTTCCAGCGCCGGCCTTCGCTCGGTCAGCGGCTTTCGGGCAAGCTGCCTGTCTTTGACGCTTCTCAGCAGATCGAAGGCGAGATAGAGCGCCGGCGTGTCCTGCGCGAGCTTCTTCACCCGGCTGGCAGCGGGATGAATTCGTTGCAGCAGCGCATCGAAGGAAAAGCCCTTGCCCTGCGGCACGACGATCTCACCGTCGAGCACGAAGCTGCTCGCCTTGAGCTTCAGTGCAGCGGCCACGAGCTCGGGAAAATAGCGCGCGAGATCCTCGCCGGATTTGGAGCGGAGATCGACGTTCTCGCCGTCGCGCGAGAGCAGGCAGCGAAAACCATCCCATTTCGGCTCATACTGCCATTCCGGGCCGCGCGGAATGACATCGACCGAGTGCGCTTCCATGGCAGCGAAGGAGGTGGATCTGCGCGCGCGTTTTCGGGGAGGGGCAGGCAAGGGCGGGCCTCGTCAACTCAGGACATGCCCTCCCAACGCAAAACGGCCGGCATTGCGCCGGCCGTTGTCGAAAATAATCCTGGCTGAACGGATCAGACCGCAGCAGTGATCCACTGCTGGAGCTTCGCCTTCGGCGCCGCGCCGACCTGGCGGGAGGCCATCTCGCCGCCCTTGAAGATCATCAGGGTCGGAATCGACATCACGCCGTACTTCGACGCGGTTTTCGGGCTCTCGTCGACGTTGAGCTTGACGATCTTGACCTTGTCGCCCATCGCGCCGGCGATCTCGTCGAGCGCAGGTGCGATCATGCGGCAGGGGCCGCACCATTCGGCCCAGAAATCGACGACCACCGGGCCGTTCGCCTTGAGCACTTCGGCTTCGAAATCGGTGTCAGAAACCTTGCCAACGGCCATTGGAGTACCTCGTTCGGTTGAAAGGAAACGGCGCGACGCAGAATCGCGCCAAAGATCATGGCGTCAACCTATGAACGGCGCCTTGCCGGGTCAAGGATGCTCACGCCGACATGAAGGGATGTCAGCGCCGCGTCCAGCGCGGGCGCGGAAATCTCCATATATTCAAGGGTCTCGGTCCAGAGCAGGACCGCCGCGATCGGCTTTTGCGGATAAAGCCGGGAGAGCACCGCCCGGTACAGCGCAAGCTGCCGGACATACGCCGCCGGCGCCTCCGCGGCGCTCTTCGGCGCCACCTGGTTGGTCTTGAAATCGACGATCAGGACCTCATCCGGGGTCACCACAATCCGGTCGATCTGGCCCGACACCAGCGCCGGCGGCCGGCCGGATCGTTCGATCCGACCGACGATCGCAACCTCGGCGCGGCTGCCGGCGGCGAACAGGGCGGCGAAACGCGGCGCGGCGATCAAGGCGAGCACCTTGTCGGCCAGCGCGGCGCGGTCGGCCTCCGGCCAATCCGCGGCGTTGCGCGCCATGAAACCGAGCGCGGCATCGCGCCTGCGGTCGGCGGCGATGTCAGGCAGGGATTGCAGCAGCCGGTGCACCAGCGTGCCGCGTTGCAATGCAAGGGCCCGGGACTGGACCGATTCGCCGGTCCGGACCGCGCGGCCTCCCTCAGCGGCCTGGCCGGAGGGGCGCACCGGATCGTCATCGAGGATCTCCCTCGGCGCCGGGCTTCGCAGCCAATCTGGCAGGGCGATGGTTTCCTCGGTCGAGGTCGCGGGGGTGCCCAGCGCCGCGACGTCCTCCGGCCGGGCAAAGCGGGTCACCTTGCCGAGCGGCGTCTCGATCGTCTGCTTCTCAAGACCGGAACCGGTGAGGCCCTTGTCGACGAGATCGTACCAGCAGAGCTTTCGCACCGTGTTCATGTTGCCGGGCATGCATCCGCCGACGATCAGCCGGTCGGCCGCGCGCGTCATCGCGACGTAGAGCAGGCGGCGATATTCGTCCTCGGTCTCCGCGAGCATGGCCTTGCGCGCGTCGATGACGGGTTTCGGATCGTCCGCCTTCCGCCCGGCCCAGACCACGACCTCGCCGCCATTGTCGCGCGGCACCTGGATCAGGCGCAAGCGCTGCGTGTCCGCGGGCGAGGACGTAGTGTCGACCATGAACACCACGGAGGCCTCCAGGCCCTTGGCGCCGTGCACGGTCATGACGCGAACCTCGTCGCGCGAGATCTCCATGTCGCGCTTGACCTCGGTGTCGGCCGAGCGCAGCCAGGCCATGAAGCCCTGCAGCGAGGCCGGCGCCTTGCGCTCATAGTTGAGCGCGAGCTCCAGAAATTCGTCGAGCGCGTCGTTGGCCTCAAAGCCGAGCCGGCGCAGGATGCGCGCGCGGCCCTCGTCGCCGCCCAGCAGCCAGGCGTAAAAGGCGAACGGCGTCTCGTTGCGCGCGTGGGCTTCGCAGGCCTCGAGCCGGCGCTGCACGGCTGCGAATTTCTCGCTTCCGCGCGCGTGCTCGGCCAGCGCGCGGCGCAGCGATCCCTTGCGATCCCAGGCGAGCGTGAACAGGTCGTCGTCATCGAGGCCGAACAGCGGGCTCTTCAGCGCCACCGCGAGCGCAAGGTCGTCCTGCGGCAGCAGCAGCGCATCGGCGAGGTTCATCAAATCGATGATAGCGATGTGCTCGGTGAGCTTCAGCCGATCGGCGCCGGCGACGGGGACGCCGGCATGCTTCAACGCCTGGATCACCGCGTCGAACGCATTGCCGCGCCGTCGCACCAGGATCAGCATGTCGCCATAGCGTAAGGCCCGCCGCTCGCCGGCATGTCCCGTCAGTGTGCCGCTCTCCACCAGACACTTGATCTCGGCCTGGATGCGGCGGGCGAGCTTCACCTCGGGGCTGGTGACGGCGACGCCGTCGAACGGCGCGCGCCAGCCCTCGATATCCTGCTTGTCGTCGGCTTCGGCAAGATCCCAGAGCTCGATCAGACTCGGACCGGCATCGCTGAGCGCATTGTGCAGGGGATGGCCGATCTCGATCGCGTGGATGCTCTTGTAGACCTCGGGCTCACGGAACACGTGGTCCACGGAGTGCAGGATCGTGGCGCCCGAGCGGAACGAATAGGTGAACGCGACCGGATCGAATTTCAGGCCGGCCGCGGTGAACTTGCGATGCAGCTCGCGCCGGCGTGCGTCGAACTCGTGCGGCGCGGCACCCTGGAAGGAGAAGATCGACTGCTTCTCGTCGCCGACAGCGAAGATGGTGCGGTTGAGCCCCTCGCGTGCGCCTTCTCCGGCCGTGAACTCGGAGATGATGTGCGCGACGATGTCCCATTGCCGCGGGCTGGTGTCCTGCGCCTCGTCGATCAGCACGTGATCGACGCCGCGATCGAGCTTGTAGTGCACCCAGCCCGAGCTGACACGGTTCAGCATCGTCAGCGTCTTGTCGATGAGGTCGTCGTAGTCGAGCAGGCCGCGCTCCTGCTTTTCCCGGCGGTAGTTCGCAGCTGCGGCGGTCGCGATATGCAGGAGAGCCTCGGTGCGGTCGCGCATGGTGACCGCGCGGCGTTTCTCGATCAATGCGCCGAGACGCTGCGCCTCGGCCTCAAACAGGCGCGCCACGGAGGGGTTGTGATCGCCGAACTTCTTGGTCAGTACCGCCTTGCGCGGCAGCTTCTCGTCGGTGAGGAAAACGCTCAGATAGGCATCGACCTGCGCGCTATCGGAAAACACTTTTGCGGCACGCAGTCGCTCCGCCTGGTCGTTGTCTGACTTGCTGCCGTCCTCCAGCGCAAAGGCGATATCGTCCCAGCGCGCTCGCGGCAGGAACGGACCATCGAGAATTTCAAGCTCGATGTCCACCACGCGGTCAGCGGCATCGACGCCCAGCACCGCCGCCATCTCAGCAACTGCTGCTTGCGCGCTGCCGGCCGCATCGGTCCAGGCCATGAAATGGTCGCGGCTCAGGCAGGCTTCGCGCACGACCTCCTTGAAGGTGACGTCGGCGGCGTTCGCCATTGCCGTGAGCAAGGCGCGGCCGGTGACGCTTTCAGGATCGCGCGCGGCCTCCAGCAGCACCTTCAGATTGGCGCGTTCCATCATGTCGGTCTGGTCGCGCTCGTCGATCACGGCGAAGCGCGCGGGCACGTTGGCCTCGAACGGAAACTGCTGGAGCAGGCGGGTGCATAGCGCGTGGATGGTCTGCACTTTCAAGCCGCCTGGCGTTTCCAGCGCGCAGGCGAACAGCTTTCGCGCCTCGCGCCGCAATTTTGCGCTGGGGTAGGGGATGCCGGCCGCGCGGATCGCATCGTCGAGCGCTGTGTCATCCAGCGTCACCCAGTGGCCGAGCGTCGTGAACACGCGCTCGGCCATGTTGGCGGCGGCCGCCTTGGTGAAGGTGATGCAGAGGATCTTTTCCGGCGGCACGCCCGACAGCAACAGGCGGATCACGCGTTGCACCAGCACATGGGTCTTGCCCGAACCGGCATTGGCCGACACGAAGGCCGATGCGTTCGGATCGGACGCGCGCGCCTGCGTCGCGCGCACGGCATCGGGGATGGGACGCGGCGCCTTCACCATTCCTCGATCCCCAAACCGCCGGCGGCGGACCATTCCTTGATGCGCGCGAGATCGTCATAGCTGCCGTAGCGGTTGGTCCACATCGGCAGGTTCAGCGAGGTGTAGGCCTGGTTCTCGTCCTCGAAGGCGCGGATCAGCGCTTCCAGCTTGTTTCGCGCTTCCGCGGCTGCGGTGTCCGGCGGCTGCGGTGTGTCACTCGGCTTGATCTTGAGCTCGAGAATGCGCTCCTCGCCCGGCGGGTTGTTGCCGCTCAGGCGAACGTAAACGAGCTGGCTGACGGATGAGCCGGCGTCGATGCCGGGAAAACCGCCCTCGCGCAGGATCGCTGCTTCCAGCGTGAGCTGTGGCGACAATCCCATGCGCACCTGCTTGCCGGTCGGCGGTTGGCCGGTCTTGTAGTCCAGGATCGCGTAACCGCCGCCCTGGCGCTGCTCGATCCGATCGGCGCGCGCGGAGAGGCGGAAGCTGCGCTCATTGTCGAGCGTGATCGAGATCTCGCCGTGGGTTTCCGCCGTGATTGCCTCGATCGCATCGCGGCGCGCCTGCTCCCATTCGCCGAACCAGCGGGCGATGCGCTGGAAACGCGGCCACCACAACGCCCGCGCTTCGGGGCGCTCCATCAGTGGCGCAAAGTGCTTTTCGCCGATCGCACGCAGGACACGTACCGGGTCCTGCGGCAAGCGGGCGGCATAGGTCTCGGTGAACTCGCCCAGCGCATCATGGATCGCAGAACCGCGATCGGCCGCCGAAAGCGGCATGTCGACGGGATCGAGCGCATCGAGCCGCAAAATGTATTTCGCATAGATCGTGTAGGGATCGCGCAGCCAGTCCTCGATCGCGGTGACCGACAGATTCAGTGGCCGCGTCGCGCGCGGCGGCCGCGGCTCGGGCTGCTTGATCGGCTTGACCTCGTCGGGCAGGTCCAGCGCGCTCGCGTACTGGACGTATTTTTCGCCAGCGCGTTGTGCCGTCTTCCAGTGATCACGGCCCGCAACCGCCTCCAGCCGATGCAGGAAGCGCGACGCCACCGCCGGCGCGCCGCCGGCCTTGGCGGAATGGGTGAGAATTACCTCGTCGGCGCCGAGCAGCTGCGCGAAGTCATGCGCGGAGAGGCCGATACGACGCTCCGGCAGGTCGAGGCCGAGCTCGTGCCGCATCGGGCGGCTGAGCCAGGGATCGATGCGCGGCGAGGGCGGCCACACGCCTTCGATCAGCCCGCCGATGATGATGCGGTCGGTCTGCATCAGGCGCGATTCCAGTGGACCATAGATCTGGAGCCGCGCGCCGGGCTTGTCCGGCCGCCGCGCCGCGCGGTCGCCGAACGCGGTCTGGAAGACATCCGCGTAATCCGGCAGTGGCACCACCAGCCCGCTCGTCGTGCCGCCGCGCAGGAGATCGTCGAAGGCGGCGGCGAGCGCCAGTCCCTCGCGGTCCTCGAAGGCAAGCGAAACGTCGTGCTCGTCGCGCGACAGCGCGATCAGGATCTCGCGATGACGATGCGCGAGCTCGGCGAAATCGTGAGGTTTTGACGATGCCAGGCTCTCGATCGGCGCCAGCGCCGCTTGCAACGCCGCGATCAGCGCCTGGATCCGGGCGAGGTCCTCGTCCCTGAGCCGCGCGCGGGGCTCACTGCGATGCAGCGCGGAGACCTCGCTCCGCCAGAGTTTTGCAAGCTCATCGCGGAAGCGGGTGAAATCGCGCGCGAGCCCGGCCGTGCCGGACGGCGGGCGGGTGCCGCGCAACACCGCAAGCTCCAGGCCCTCGATCGCTGCCGTCCACGCGCCGGGGGCAGCGCCGAGCCGGCACAGCGGATGCTTCAGGAGCGCGAGCAAGGTCGGCGGCTCCAGGCCCATTGTGGCGACTTCCGCCGCAAGGCGCGCAAAGGTGCCGGCGGAGGTTTCCATCAGCACGTCGCCGCCGGAATCGTCGAAGGTGAGATCCCAGCGCGCGAGCGCCGCCATCACCCGCCGGGCCAGTGCCCGATCCGGTGTCACCAGCGCGGCGGATTTGTCGAGATGTCGCGCCTCGCGCATCGCGATCGCGATCGCGAGCGCTTCCATCTCGGGGTTGGGCGCCTCGACGACGGCCAGCCCCTTCATGCCGGCGGCGATCTTGCCGGCGACGTCGCTCTGCTTCAGCCGGTCGTGCCATTTCTCGGTCGCGCTTGACGGCCGCATCGATTCGGAGGCCAGGAGATCGCGACCGCCTTCCGACGGAGGCTCGAGGACGTCGACGTCGCCGCGCTTGATGCCGAAGCGCTGCAACAGCGCGTGCATGGCGTATTGCGGATGGTTCGAGGCGGGATGTTCCGCAAACTTGCCCAGCGCATCGCGCACACCGCCGATGGTCCGCCAGGCGTCCTCGTCGAGATCGGTGTCGAGCCCCGGCAGCACCACTGCGCCATGCGGGAGCGAAGCAACCGCGTGCAGGAATTTTGCGGTGGCCGGCATCGAGCCGGTCGAGCCCGCTGCGATCACGGGCCCTGCGGGATGTGCGGTCAGCCGCTTGGCTTCTGCGGCAATCAGTTGATCGCGCCGCGCCGCGGGTTCGATCCGGTTGATCTCGGCGAGATGGCTGGGCCAGGCCTCGCGCGCGATGCGCAGGAACTGAAGCGAATGTTGCCAGTATTGATCGAGCTGGTCGGGAATGAGCCCGTCGAGCGCGCTCCAGTCGACGCCGCGCGTCACCATATCGTCGATGAGGCGCGCAAGATCCGAGGCGAGCGCCAGTGTCGAGGCGGGGCCGCCGACCACCAGCGGCGCCAACACCTCGCCCTTGGCCCAGGCCGCGACCAGCCGCGCCAGCGTCAACCTGCGTTCGAGCTCGCCGAGGCGTGGTGGTATGTCGAGTGGTGTCGTGCCGGAAAACTGCTCGGCCTCGTCGGCAAAGGCGAGCTCGTCCTCGTCGATATCGCCGAGGGCGACGATGCGCGGCAGCACCACCGCGTCCGCCTTCATCTCCTCCAGAAAGATCTCGCGCACCACGCGCATTGCACGCCGCGTCGGCAGATAGAGCGTCGCATCCGCCAGCCGGGCCGGTTCCCTGCGCGCCTCAAAGCCGTCGACCAGCCGGCCGTCGAGCAGCGCGGCGACGACCGTGCGCAGGAAGGGAACCGAAACTGGAACGGTGAAGACGCGCATGAGCTGCCTGATTCGGGGATCAGGCGCCAATATAGGTAAGCAGTTTCAAATGGTCATGGGGTCTTCCCCGTTGTTCGCCACATCACCTGCTCTCTTGCCCCGGACGCGGCGCGGCATGAAATGACGCGCCGCTGAGCCGGGGCCCACATTGCGTCATTACGGCTGTGGGCTTGTGTGGGTCCAGGCTCTGCGGTGCACCGCTGCGCGCTGCACCGCGTCCGGGACACGAGAACGCCTTACGCCACGCTCTCCAGAAACGCCTCTTCGGCGGCCTGCACGGCGTCGGGGGTGCCGACATGCATCCACAGGCCGTCGAGGCGGAGGCCGAACAGCCGCTCCTGCTCGCCGGCGCGGTCGAACATTTTCGTCAGCGAGAACTCACCCTTGGGCGCGCCCGCAAAGATGGCCGGTGAGATGATGGCCGCGCCCGCATAGACGAACGGCACCACCTGATTTTCGCGGCGAGCACGCAGAGCACCATCCGGCAGCATCGAATAGTCGCCGCGGCCGCCATAGCCGATGCTGCTTGCAGTCGGCGCCATCAACAGCAGGATGTCCATCCGCGCCGGATCGAAATTCTCCGCGAGCCGCTCCAGGTTGGAGCGCACGCCGTCGATCCAGAGCGTGTCGGAGTTGACGTGGAAGAAGGGGGCATCGCCGAGCAGCGGCAGCGCCTTGACCACGCCGCCGCCGGTGCCGAGCACCTGGTCGCGCTCATCGGAGATGATCACCTGTGGCCGCTTGCGGCCGGCGACATGGTCGATGATCTGGTCCGGCAAATAGTGCACGTTGACCACGGCCTCAGCGACGCCGGCCTCGCCGAGCTTGTCGAGCACATGGTCGAGCAGTGGCTGGCCCGCTACGCTGACCAGTGGCTTGGGCATCTTTTCCGTCAGGGGGCGCATACGCAGGCCGAGGCCGGCTGCGAGCACCATGGCTTTGGTTGGTTTGACGGGCATGCCTGACTTTCTCGAAAACCTGAAGTTTTGCGGCCCCAGCAATCCTAGCACGCGGATCAGCTGGCCAAACCGCCATAATCACCTGGGATGACGTTTGTACGACGGGTGTTGCAATCAAGCTCCCGCCGATGTGGACCGCGCCTTTTTCCTCTTGTCGCCCTGTTTCAGGAAGTTGACGCCGATCTGGTCGCCATTGACCCAGGCCAGCTCGCAGCGCCGGTAGGCCAATCCGGTCGAGGACAGCAGCAGAAAAAACTCCTTGAGGTGCAGGCCCTCGACGGAGCCCTCGATGGTCAGCTTGGCACCGGTCTCGGAAACGTCCTCCATGGTGCAATCGCGCCGCCAGGTCCCGTCAATTCCCATCATATGGGCAGGTATCCCGCGCTCGAAGACGACACGATCGCCCTTGCGTCGTTCCGTGCTCGCTGCCATCCGTCCTCGCTTCCCGTATCTTTGCGGCCTCCAGCGGGCGAGATTACGGCTGCGATGGCTAACAGCCGGTAAATCAGCCTTTGGAGCATGATCCGGAAAAATGCGAAGCGGTTTTCCCTCGCGACAACGCGGAACGCGTTTGCGCGGAGATCATGCGCAAACAACAACCTAAAGCGCGATGACGGTTCAACCCAATCTCATCGCGCCTTAGGTGGCGGAACGTTGGCGAGGTACCAGTCGCGCATATGGGCCAGTGACGGATGGGCCAGCGAGCGCTGAAGATAGGTCCAGATCCGCGGCTGGTGACGCAGATAATGCGGCTTTCCGTCGCGGCGGTTGAGGCGCGCAAAGGTGCCGAGCAGACGCGTATTCCGCTGCGCCGACATGATGGCGTAGAGCTCGGCAAAGCCCGCCGGGTCGAAGTCGGCATCGCCAGCGCGGCGCGCCTTGATGTAGCGCGACAGCAGCGCCAGCTCGAGGCTCTCGGGCACGTCGATGCGGGCGTCCTGTAGCAGCGACACGACGTCATAGGATTGCGGCCCGAGCACGGTGTCCTGGAAGTCGATCATGCCGAGACGCGCGATGCCTGCGCGGTCGGCAAGCCAGATCAGATTGGGCGAGTGATAGTCGCGGAGCACCCAGGTCTTCGGCGCGGCCAACGGCTTTGCGAGCAGCTCGCGCCACATCGCGAAGAATTCGGCGCGCCGCTCCTCGCTCAGCGGGGCGTCGCGATCGGGGAGGTACCATTCCGGCATCAGCCCGATCTCGATCAGGAGTGCCTCGGGGTCGAAGATGGGAATGGCGTAGTCGCCATGACCGGACAGCGGCAATATCTCCGGCAACGCCCTGCCGTGCAGTGCTGCCAGTGCGTCGGTCGCGACCTCGTAGCGTTCGGCAATGGGGCGCGGCGGATCGCCTTCGATGACGCCCTCGCTGCCAAAGTCCTCCGTGATCAGGAAGCCATGGTCGAGATCGGAATGGTGGATGAAAGGGGCAGAGATACCCTGCGCGCGCAGGCCTTCGTCGATCGCGACGAACGGCTTGACGTCTTCGGCCAGGTGCACGGCAGCGCTGTAGGACTTGCCGTCATAGATCGCGGCGCCATCCGGGCGCCTCGGAAAATTCATCAGGATGACGATGCCGTCGTCGCGGAGCAGCCGCGCATAGGAGCGGGTCGAGGCGTCGCCATTCATGCGCCGCCGCGTCGAGTCCATGAAGCCGGACCTGTCGAGGAATTCACGCAGCGCCTTCAGCCGCGCGACCGTCGCTGTGGCCTTGCCGTAGCCGGTGATGTCGGCCGCGCGCGCGGTCGATCCAAGCGCCGGTCGGTGCGTGATCGCGATATTGATGCGATCCGCAGGCAAGGCGGACGGCGCGCGCTCCGGCCATTCGACGAGGACGAGCGTGGCTTCGGGCAGCGGCGACAGACCGATCTCCTCGAGCTCGCCTTCGTCCTCGACGCGATAGAGATCGGCATGGAGCACCGGGTACGGCGGCAGCTCATAGCCCTGCACCAGCGTGAAGGTCGGGCTCGGCACCTCCAGCATCGCGTCATCAGCGAGATAGCGGATCATGGCGCGTGCGGCCGCGGTCTTGCCGGCGCCGAGATCGCCGGAAAGTGTGATGACGTCGCCGGGTCCGACCAGCAGCGCGAGGTCGGCCATCAGTTGTGCAGTGGCCGTCTCGTTGAAAAGCGCGACGGAGAATGTCGTTGATGCGGTCATTCGGCGGCGTCGCGATGCGCCGCCTGGTCGGTCGGAAAATCGCAGGTCACGGTCGTGCCCTTGCCGACGATCGAATCCACCCGCACCTTGCCGCCATGCAGTTCGACGAAGGAGCGCACCAGCGACAGGCCGAGCCCGGCGCCGCGATGGCGCGAGCCTTGCGAGCGGCTTTCGAACCAGTTGAAGACCTTGTCCTTCATGTCGGCAGGTATTCCAGGCCCGGAATCTGTCACGGTGAAGACCACGCTGCGCTCGGTGCGGCGCGCGCTGATCCCGACGGTCGAATCCTGTGGCGAGAAGCCGACCGCGTTGGCGAGCAGGTTATAGAGTACCTGCACCACGCGCTTCTCGTCGCCAATGAAGTTGCCGACGTCGGGCGCGATCTCGACCTTGAGGCGGATGCGATCGGTGGCGAGCCGGTCCTGGATGCCCTCGGCGGCAAGCTCGATCGTCTTGGAGACGTCGACCGGGCCGAGCTCGAGCTTCATCGCGCCGGCATCGATGGTCGCAAGATCGAGAATGTTGTTGGTCAACGCGAGCAGCGCGTTGGTCGATTTGGTGACGTAGTCGAGATATTCGGCCTGCTTCGGCGTCAGCGGGCCGGTGGAGGGATCGCTGAGGAAATGCGCGAAGCCGATGATGGTGGTGAGCGGGGCGCGCAGCTCGTAGGAAACGTGGTGGACGAAATCCACCTTCATCTGGTCGGCGGCTTCCAGCGCTTCGTTGCGCTCGCGCAGCGCACGCTCGACATTCTCGGTGTCGGTGATGTCCTGGAAAGTCAGCATGGTGGCGCCGTCGGGCAGCGGCCGGATCATGCCGTTGACCACGCTGCCGTCCTTGCGTTCCAGCTTCAGCGGCACGTCGACGCGATTCTCGATCGAGGTGATGGCCTCGCGGATCTGCCGCCAGACGTTCGCCTCGTCGAACAGCGGCTGACACCAGCCCTCCACGGCCTGGATGTGCGGCTGCTCGCGCAACGCCTCGTTCGACAGCTTCCACATCCGCGCGAAGGCCGGGTTCGACAACTGGACCTTGCCATTGCTGCCGAACACCGCCACGCCCTCGGCGAGGCTGTCCAGCGTCTCGCGTTGCACGCGGATCAGGCCGTCGAAGCGGCGCGCAAGATCGAGACTCTCGGTGACGTCGTCGAACAGATAGGTGACGCCGCCTTCGGGGCTTGGCGTGGTGACCACGGAGAGCGCACGACCGTCGGGCAGGAACCAGGTGTCATGGGCGGTCTCGACCGCGCGATAGGCCTCGTGCAGCTTGGCCTTCCAGGCGCGGAAGTCCGGCTGCTCCGGCAGCTTTCGCGCGGCGCGGAGCTGGTCCAGCACGCTGGAATCATCGGGATTGGCATCGAGGAAGGTGCGGTCGAGGTCCCAGAGCCGGCGATAAGAATCATTGTAGAAGGCAAGCCGCCGCTGCCCGTCGAATACGGCAACGCCGGAGGAGAGCTGATCGAGGGTGCGGCGGTGCGCTTCCGCCATCCGCACCAGCGCCGAGCTCAGCGCATCCGCTTCGCTGGCGTCGATCGCGACACCGACGCTGCCGTCGCCGACATTGACGGCACGCACGTCATAGATGCGGCGCTCGCCGCCGATCACGATCGGCAGGCGCGAGGTGAAGCCGGCCGCGTCCTTCAGCCCACGCTCCATGTCGGCGCGGTCGGCGCTGTCCAAAAGCTCGAGCTTGCGCTCCTGGGCGTCGGTGACGCTCAAGGCCTCGGTCGCCCGCACATAAGCGGGATTGGCGTAGGCGAGCGCGCCGTTCGCGTTCTTGGCCCAGATCGGCCAGGGGCTGGCGGCGGCAAAGCCACGCAGCATCTCGGTCTCGTCGAGCAGCGCCTTGTGGCGCAAATTCGTTTCCGCGAGCTCGCGCCGCAGCCCCGAGAGTTCGCGGATCCGGACAATGGCCTGGCCGCCGATGGCGCGGCCGATCGCCTCGAGCGTGCGGCCGCTCGCGGTCGACAGGTTGAGCTGGAACCCGTCGCCATGCTCGCGCAGCGCATCGACGGCGTGATCCATCTGAAGCGCCGGCTCCGGCGGCAGCCAAGTTCCAAACGCGAGCACCCGCTGCGGCGAGGAATCACGCGGCAGCACCATGGAGATGTCGCCGGAAATCTGGGCGCGATTATCGCCTGCGGGCCAGGAGATCAGGATCTGCGGCTCGGCAAACAGCAGCGCGCCAAAGCGGTCGGCCTGGAGCTGCAGTTCCCCGATCCTGGTCTGCAACTGCTCCTCGTTCTTCGCCGTGCGGACGCGGGTCCGCATCAACAGGATCGCGGCGACCACCGAGAAGCCCAGCAAAGCGAGCGCGGTCGCCAGTACCGCGATTTCCTGCCGGTTGAAGTCCAGCAGTGTGGAAAGTGTGTCGATGAGCTCGGCGGCATTCGCCGGCGCAGCCGGAAGCAACGCCGCGAGAGCGCCGCCGATCAGGCCGTTGCGCGCCAATGACGTGCACGACAGCAGCGTCCGACGCATCGACACGATCACGCCTGACATAATTGCCCCAAGACCGCACGAATTTACGCTCGGCGATTTCCCCCGCCGCGCGCGAATCAAAAGACAATATCCCCTTCGTGACTCCAGCGGTAAGAGTCCAGATCGTGAACGCAAAGGTGGCCCCAAAAAAATGCCGGGCCAGGCGGTTCCAGGTTCATGTAGCTCTGCGGGTGATTCGGCTGGAGTTGCCGTGCCTTAGTGCGCCGTGCGGATTGCTCGCCACGATGAAGGTGCGCTCCCTCTCCCGCAAGCGAGAGAGGTGAAGCCAACTCGCGACTGTGTCAGCGTCCGGTCGAGCCGAAGCCGCCGGCGCCGCGATCGGTCGCCGACAGCGTGGCGACGGGAACCAGGGCGGCCTGAACCACCGGCGCGATCACCATCTGCGCGATGCGCTCGCCGCGCTGGATCACGAACGGCGTATCGCCGTGATTGATCAGGATCACCTTGATCTCGCCGCGGTAGTCCGCATCGATCGTTCCGGGCGAGTTCAGCACGGTGACGCCGTGCTTGGCGGCGAGTCCCGAACGTGGCCGCACCTGCGCCTCGTACCCGGCCGGCAATGCGATCGCGAGGCCCGTCGGCACCAGCGCGTGCTTGCCGGGGACGAGCGCCAGAGGTTCGCTCTCGGGAACAGCGGCCATCAGGTCGAGACCGGCAGCCTCGGCCGTCTGGTAGGCCGGCAGCGGCAGGCCTTCGGCATGAGCCAGTCGTTGCAGTTCGACGGTGACCTTCGTGCTCAAGATGCGGGCTCCAGGGATTTGTCGGCCACGCTCTTTACGACATGCGCGATCAGCTCGGTGGCGACCTGTTCCTTGGTCATCACCGGCCAGGAATCAACCGCAATCTCGCCGTCCTCCCCACCGCTTTTGCGGCTGAGCAGATGCACGGTGTTGCGGTCGCCGCCCATCACGCCGGTTGCCGGCGAGACGTCATTGGCGACGATCCAGTCGCAGCCCTTGCGCGCGAGCTTGGCCTTCGCGTTGTCGATGAGATGCTCGGTCTCGGCGGCAAAGCCGATCACCAGCGGCGGGCGCTTGTCGGTCAGTTTCGAGATCGTGGCGAGGATGTCGGGGTTTTCGACGAGCTGTAGCGGCGGCATGCCGGCCGATGTCTTCTTCAGCTTCTGCTCGCCCTCATTGGCGACGCGCCAGTCGGCAACGGCTGCTGCGAAGATGGCGATATCGACCGGAAGCGAGGCCTGGACATGCTCCAGCATCTGCCGGGCCGATTCCACATGCTTGACGTTGACGCCGTCGGGATCGTCGAGGTCGACCGGGCCGCTCACCAGGATTACCTCGGCGCCCGCCGCCTGCGCCGCGGCGGCAATGGCAAAGCCCTGCTTGCCGGAGGAGCGGTTGGCAATGTAGCGCACCGGATCGATCGGCTCGTGGGTGGGTCCGGCGGTGATCAGCACGCGCTTGCCGGCGAGCGGCCGCGGCACCGGTGGCCGCAGCAGACGCTCGGCGGCTGCCGCGATCTCGACCGCCTCGGACATTCGGCCAACGCCCGCTTCGCCGGCTTCCGCCATCTCGCCGGCATTGGGGCCGATCATCACGACGCCGTCGCGCTGGAGCAAGCTTACGTTGCGGCGTGTCGCGGCGTTGTTCCACATCAGCGGATTCATCGCCGGCGCCAGCAGGATCTTTCGGTTAGTGGCGAGCAGGATGGCGCTGGCGAGATCGTCGGCGTGACCGCATGCCATCTTGGCCATCAGATCGGCGGTCGCGGGTGCCACGACGATCAGGTCGCAGTCGCGCGCCAGGCGGATGTGGCCGGCGTCGAACTCGCTCTGGGGGTCGAACAGGTCGGTATAGACGCGCTCATGCGACAGCGCGCTGGCGGCCAGCGGCGTGACGAATTGCTGCGCGGCCTTGGTCAGCACGCAGCGGACCTCGACACGCCGCTCCTTGAGCCGGCGGATCAGGTCGAGCGACTTGTAGGCTGCGATGCCGCCACCGATGATCAGGGTGACGCTGGCCTCGGGGAGGGCGCTCGCACGTGGGGATGCGGGAGTGGAGGACACCGCGGGCGGTGCCGTAAACGGCGTCAGCGGCTCCTCGCGGCCCTCGATCAGCTCCCGCAGGATGACCCGGACCTCTTCCTCGACCGACCTGCGATTCTTGGCCGAGCGCAGGCGCAAATAGGTTTTGACGTTCTCGTCGAGCTTGCGGATGGTCAGGCTCGCCATGACGCCCTCCAGCACGGAATGATAGCAATGCTATCACAAACTTGATTGCACTGCAATCAGGCTTGGCGATCACAGATTCCGGACGGCGATCAGGATTCCGATGAAGGTCGCGGCGATGATCCAGAGTGCCACCGTGCGCCAGCGGTTCTTGCGGCCCTCGCTGCGGCCCATGGCCGCGATGCTCTCCGGCGACAGCCGCAGGCCCTCGCGCGTCATGGTCTCGAGCTGCTCCAGCACCTTGACCGAGCGCGCGGCGATATCTGGCAGGCCCATCAGCACGCGCGCGATGTCGCCGGTACCGGCGAGCGCGCCCTGCACCCGGCCGATGGGTCCGAGATTGCGCTCGATCCATTCGCGCACCACGGGGTCGGCGGTCTTCCAGATGTCGAGCCTGGGATCGAAGCCGCGCGCCACGCCCTCGACCACCACCATCGTCTTCTGGAGCAGGATGAGCTCGGGCCGGGTCGTCATGTCGAACAGGCCGGTGACCTCGAGCAGGAGCGTGAGCAGCCGCGCCATCGAGATCTCCTCGGCGGTGCGGTTGTGGATCGGCTCGCCGATGGCGCGGATCGCCTGCGCGAAGTTCTCGACCGAATGGTGCGAAGGCACATAGCCCGCCTCGAAATGCACCTCCGCCACGCGGCGATAGTCGCGGGTGATGAAGCCGAGCAGGATTTCGGCGAGGAAGCGCCGCTCCTTCAGGCCGAGCCGGCCCATGATGCCGAAATCGACCGCGACGAGACGTCCGGCATCGTCCAGGAACAGATTGCCCGGATGCATGTCGGCGTGGAAGAAGCCGTCGCGCAGCGCGTGGCGCAGAAAGCTCTGGATGATCTTGCGGCCGAGATCGGGCAGGTCGACATTGGCTTGCTGCAAGCGCGCATGGTCGTTCAGCGCGATGCCGTCGATCCATTCCATCGTCAGCACGTTGTGCGTGGTGCGATCCCAGTCGACGGTCGGAATGCGGAAATCCGGATCGTTCTGGGTATTCTCTGCCATCTCCGACAGCGCAGCTGCTTCCAGCCGCAGGTCCATTTCCATGGCGACGGAGCGCGACATGGTGTTGATGACCTCGACGAGGCGCAACCGCCGCGCTTCGGCCGAATAGGCCTCGGCCTTGTGCGCGACGAAGAAGAAATCGGAGAGGTCGCGCCGGAAGCGCGCGGCGACGTTGGGCCGCAGCACCTTGATCGCGACCGGCTTGCGCACGCCGTCACGGAGCACTTCGCCGCGGTGCACCTGCGCGATCGAGGCTGCCGCAACGGGCGGACCGAAGCTCGCGAACACCTCCGTCAGCGGCCGCTCCAGCGATGTCGCGATCGCGTTTTCCGCTTCGGCTTGCGAAAACGGCGGCAGGCGATCCTGCAGGCTTTCGAGATCGCGCGCCATGACGACGCCGACGACGTCCGGGCGCGTTGCCAGGAACTGGCCGAGCTTGAGATAGGCCGGGCCCATCCGGGTCAGTGCGCGGGACAGCCGCGGTCCATGCTTTGGGCCGCGCCGTTCGACGAGGCGGGCAAGCTTCAGGGCGAGCTGTCCGGGCGGCGGCACCAGGCTCGGGTCGACGGCGCCGAATACGCCCTCGCGCGCGAACACGATCGCGGCGCGGGCAAGACGCGCAATGTGGGTAATGGCAGAGATCACAAACGCCAGCCTGAATGCAGTGCGACGATGCCGCCGGACAGGGTCTGCCAGCTGACGCGGGAGAAGCCGGCCTCGCGGATCATGTCGGCGAAGGCGTTCGGCTTGGGGAATTTGCGGATGGATTCGACGAGATACTGATACGATTCGGCATCGCCCGTGACCATGCGGCCAAGCGGCGGAATCACCTTGAACGAGAACAGGTCGTAGAGACGATCGAGCCCGGGCATCTCGACAGTGGAGAACTCCAGGCACAGGAAGCGGCTGCCCGGCTTCAGCACCCGATAAGCCTCGCTGAGCGCGAGATCGATCCGCGGCACGTTGCGGATTCCGAAAGCTATCGTATATGCATCGAAGCTGCGATCGGCAAAGGCGAGCGCTTCGGCATTGCCCTCGACAAAGTCGACCTGGGTGTCGAGATGCCGCTTCTCGGCGCGTTCGCGCCCCACGGCCAGCATGTTGGCGTTGATGTCGCAGACCGTGGCATGAAAGCCGGGACCCGCCGCCTTGGCGGCGCGGAACGAGATATCGCCGGTGCCGCCGGCGACGTCGAGCAGCGCGAACGGCCGGTCACTCCTGGGCGGGTCGAGCGCGTTGATCATGATGTCCTTCCAGACCCGGTGCAGGCCACCGGACATCAGGTCGTTCATCAGGTCATAGCGCGATGCAACGCTGTGAAACACATCGTTCACCAGCGTCTGCTTGTCGCTCAGGGGGACGTCCCTGAAGCCAAAATGCGTGGTTTCGCCCGGCCGATCCATTACTCTACTCCACGAGGCGGACCATAGCGCGCCCGCCGCAATGCCGCTATCACACCGCCTCCATAAGGTGAATGCCCACCATGCCTGAATTGCCCGAAGTCGAGACCGTCCGCCGCGGCCTCCAGCCCGTCATGGAAGGCGCCAAGATCGTCAAGGCGGAGGCCCGCAGGGCCGATTTGCGCTTTCCCTTTCAACCGGATTTCGTGGCACGGCTGCAGGGCCAGGTGATCACCGGGCTCGGCCGGCGCGCAAAATACCTCATGGCCGATCTCGCCTCCGGCGACGTGCTGTTGATGCATCTCGGGATGTCCGGCTCATTCCGCGTGATCAAGCCGGATGATGAAAAGTCGCCGGGAGAATTTCACTATCCGAGGAGCAAGGATTCGACGCACGACCACGTGCTGTTTCGCATGTCCTCGGGCGCCGATATCGTGTTCAACGATCCGCGTCGCTTCGGTTACATGAAAGTGATCGCGCGCAATGCGCTCGAGGACGAACCGCTATTGCGCGGGCTCGGCCCCGAGCCGCTCGGCAACGAATTCGACGCCGCGATGCTGGCGCAGTCCTGCGCCGGCAAGAAGACCAGCCTGAAGGCCGCGCTGCTCGACCAGCGCGTGGTGGCAGGGCTTGGCAACATCTATGTCTGCGAGGCGCTGCATCGCTCGCATCTGTCGCCGCGGAGGTCGGCTGCGACGCTGGCCAGGAAGAGGGAAGAGCCGACCGATCATGCGAAGCGGCTCGTCTCTGCAATCCACGCCGTGTTGAACGATGCGATCAAGGCCGGCGGCTCGTCGTTGCGCGATCATCGCCAGACCACCGGCGAGCTCGGCTATTTCCAGCATTCCTTCAAGGTTTATGATCGCGAAGGCGAGCCCTGCAAGACGCCGGGCTGCGGCGGCATCGTGAAGCGCTTCACTCAGAACGGACGTTCGACGTTCTGGTGCCCGAAGTGTCAGAAGTAGCGGATCAAGCTCGCGGCCGAGAAGCCTTGAGTCTCTGCGAGACTGACGAACCACCACGAGCGTCATTGCTGTGCAAGTTCATTAATTCGGTGATCGAATCCAGCCCAGCAGGGAGGGTTCGATGCGCGACAATAGCTTCGATCGGACGATTGAACGGAATTACCTTCAGAAATGGCGGTTCCTGATT
>NZ_JBVUBB010000049.1:0-51233 GCF_055791185.1 Bradyrhizobium ingae | reverse complement strand
CCCCCGCAAGGGGGGAGGGAGCGCAGTGTGCCTTGTGGCTGCCTGCGAGTCCTTCTTCAGCATGCTCACCCCAGCGCCTTCAATTCGTCGGGCAGCGCATAGGCCCATTGCGTGATGTTGCCGGCGCCCAGGCACACGACGAGATCGCCTGGCTTCGCCGTACCCTTGACGATGCCGGCAAGATCCGAGGATGCCGGCAGCGGGATCACCTGGCGATGGCCGTGGGCGCGCAGGCCGGCGACGAAATGATCGCGGTCGATGCCTTCGATCGGCGCCTCGCCTGCGGGATAGACCTCGGCGACAACAACCGCATCCGCATCGTTGAAGCAGGTGCAGAATTCCTCGAACAGCGATTGCAGGCGGGTAAAGCGATGCGGCTGCACCACGGCGAGAATCTTGCCGTTGGTGGATTCGCGCGCTGCCTTCAGCACCGCAGCGATCTCGACCGGGTGGTGACCGTAATCGTCGATCACGGTAATGCCGTTCCACTCGCCGGTCTTGGTGAAGCGGCGCTTGACCCCGCCGAAGGTAGCCATCGCCTTGCGGATCGCCTCGTCAGAGACGCCGAGCTCGTGCGCTACCGCGATTGCGGCTGTCGCGTTGGAGGCGTTGTGGCGCCCCGGCATCGGCAGCGTGATATCCGCGATCTCATGTACGGCGCCGCTCTTGCGATCGCGGATCGCCACCTTGAATTTCGATCCGCCACCCATCGGCGTGAGATCGACGAGCCGCGCATCGGCCTGCGGGTTCTCGCCATAGGTGATGATGCGGCGGTCCTCGATCTTGCCGACCAGGCCCTGCACGGTCGGATGATCGATGCACATCACGGCAAAGCCATAGAACGGCAGGTTCTCGACGAAATGCCGGAATGCATCCTGCACCGCTTCGAACGTCTTGAAGTGATCGAGATGCTCAGGGTCGACATTGGTGACGATCGCGACATCCGTCGGCAGCTTCAGGAACGTGCCGTCGCTCTCGTCCGCTTCCACCACCATCCAGTCGCCGGCACCGAGACGTGCATTCGACCCATAGGCGTTGATGATGCCGCCGTTGATCACGGTCGGATCGAGGCCGCCGGCATCGAGCAGCGTTGCGACCATCGTGGTCGTCGTGGTCTTGCCATGCGTGCCGGCAATCGCGACACAGCTCTTCAGCCGCATCAGCTCGGCGAGCATCTCGGCGCGACGCACCACGGGAATGCGGCGCGCACGCGCCTCCATCAGTTCCGGATTGTCACGCTTGATCGCGGAGGACACCACGACGACGTCGGCGCCGTCGACATTCTCGCTCCTGTGGCCGACCGAGACCTTGGCGCCCTTCTTGCGCAGTCGCTCGAGATTGTAATTGTCGGAGGCGTCCGAGCCCTGCACGGTGTAGCCGAGATTGACCAGCACCTCGGCAATGCCGCTCATGCCGATGCCGCCGATCCCGACGAAGTGGATGGGTCCAATCCCGCGCGGCAGTCTCATGCTCTGTTCCCGACCTCGCCGCCTAGCAAAGGCGGCATCTGGCTGATGTCACGGCCAAATCAGCCGCGCGCCTTTCCTACTGGATGCCCCGCTTTAGAAGGCGAAGACAAGGGCTTTTTCACGTCAGATTCCCGCGACTTTGACCACCAGATCGGCCAGCTGCTCGGCGGCATCGAGCCGGCCGGCACGGCGGGCGGCCTCGGCCATGGCGGCAAGCCGCGAGGGCTCGGCGGCGAAAGCGGAGATCTCGGCGGCCAGCCGGTCCGAGGTGAACTCGGTCTGCGGGATGCGCAGGCCGCCATTCACCTGGGCGAGGACGCCGGCATTGGCGAACTGGTCCTGGTCGATCGAGCCTGGCAGCGGCACCAGGATCGAGGGCCGCCCGATCGCCGCGAGCTCGGCGACCGTGCCGGCGCCCGAGCGCGAAACAACGAGGTGATTGGAGGCAAGCCGCGCCGGCAAATCGGTGAAGAACGGCGCGAGCTCGGCATTGATCTTGAGCTTGTCGTAGACCGCGCGCACCCGCGTCATGTCCTCATCGCGGACCTGCTGGGTGAGGATCAGCCGGCTCCAGATCGCAGGCGCGAGCCGTTCGATCGCGCCGGGCACGATGTCGGCCATGATACGCGCGCCCTGGCTGCCGCCAACGACGAGCAGGCGCAGCGGACCGTTCGGCTCCGGCGGCGCGTACTTCACTGCGGCGGCCGCGAGGATCGCCGGACGCATCGGCGTGCCGACCGTCGTGGTCTTCGGCGCCAGCGCAGCATCGCGGTCGAGCACGCCCGGCAAGGACGTCGCGATCGCGCGGACATAGCGCGCCAGGAAGCGATTGGCGCGGCCGAGCACGGCATTGGCATCGTGGATGATGCCGGGCACGCCGGCGAGCTTTGCGGCGATCAACGGCGGCAGCGTCGGATAGCCGCCGAAGCCGACGACCGCGACCGGCTTCAATCGGCGCATCAGGCTGAAGGCGGACAGCGTGCCGGCGGCGAGCGTGAAGCCGGCATGAGCGAGCTGCAGCGGGTTGCGGCCGCGCGCGGTCTCGCTGGCGACGACGTCGATCATGTCCTTGCTGAACAGCCCGCTGTAGCGGAGCGCACGCGCGTCGGTGACGAGACGCACGCGAAATCCACGCCGGATCAATTCGACGCCGAGCGCCTCGGCCGGGAACAGATGACCGCCGGTGCCGCCCGCGGCGAGAAGAATCAGGGGAGAAGTGTCCATGGCTGAGGATTTTACAGACAGTCAGCCGTCATTGCGAGCCAGACCACGTCACGGTGTTCGTGCCCCGGGCGCAGCGCAGCGCGCCCCTGGCGATGCGAAGCATCGTCCAGTTAGGCGTGGTGTGCTGCTGAACCGGGGCCCATCGTTGCCACATTCTGGGTCCCGGATCTGCGCTTCGCTTGTCCGGGACACGAGAGTCTTCACGCGTAGCTGCGCATCGCCTCGGCCTGGCCGATCGACTCGACCTCGGTGCGTGGACGCAGCCGTGTCAACGCCAGCATCATGCCGACGCCGTAGGCGAGCGTCACGATCGAGGAGCCACCATAGGAGATGAACGGCAGCGTCATACCCTTTGCCGGGATGAGCTGGAGATTGACCGACATGTTGATGGCGGCCTGCACGCCGAACAGGATAGCAAGGCCGGAGGCTGCGAAGCGCGAGAACATGTCCTCATTGGCATAGGCGCGCGACAGCGTGCGGATGACGATGAAGGCGAACAGCGCCAGCATCGCAAGGCACAGGATGATACCGAACTCTTCGGCCGCGACCGCAAACACGAAGTCGGTGTGGCTGTCCGGAAGACTGCGCTTGGCGATGCCCTCGCCCGGCCCGAGGCCGAACCAGCCACCGTTGTAGAAGGCTTCCATCGCAGTATCGACCTGGAAGGTATCGCCGGAAGCCGGATTCATGAAGCGCTTGATGCGACCTGCAACGTGCGGGACGAAGAGATAGGCGGTGAACAGGCCGACGCCTGCCGCGCCCGCAAGCCCGAACACCCAGATCATCCGCATGCCGGCGATGAAGAACAGCGCGCCCCAGACCATCAGGATCAGCATGGTCTGACCGAAATCGGGCTCCATGATGAGGAGCGAGACCAGCATCAACAGCAGCACCAGCGCCATCGAGGTCGCAGGCATCTCCGGACGCTTGGTCGATTCCGCGAACAGCCAGGCGGCGATGACGACGAAGGACGGTTTTGCGGCCTCGGAGGCCTGGATGTTGACGCCGAGCAACGTGATCCAGCGCCGCGAACCCTTCACTTCCGGACCGACGGCGAGGGTCACCACGATCAGGATGATGCTGATCGCGAAGATGATCAACGCGCTGCGCCGGATCGCGCGCGGCGACAGGAACGATACGCCGATCAGGACGATGAAGGACGGCACCAGAAACATCACGTGCCGGCTGAAGAAGTGGAAGGGATCGAGCCCGATGCGGGTCGCGACCGGCGGGCTCGCCGCCAGCGACAGGATGACTCCTGTCAGCATCAGCGCCAGGATCACGCCGAGGAGCGGCTTGTCGACGGTCCACCACCATTCGGAAAAGGGGGTGCGTTCTTCACGGGAGAGCATGGGCGGCCGACCTTCGGACAGAGATCAGCCCATTGGTCGCCGAGGTTGGTTTACGGGGGGTTAATGAATTGCGGATGATTGGAGATGATCTCGGCCGCCACCACAAAATACACTGTCATGCCCCGGCTTGACCGGGGCATCCAGTACGCCGCAGCCGCTCGGCTCAAGCACCGCCTCTGGAATACTGGGTCGCCCGGTCAAGCCGGGCGACGACAGCGGAGAGCGAGGCACGCGTGTGCCCTACACCACCGGTTTCACGCCCGGCAGCGCCTGGACCAGATCGCGAAACTTCGCGCCGCGGATCTCGAAATTGCGGTACTGGTCGAAGGAGGCGCAGGCGGGTGAGAGCAGCACGACGGCCTCGCCAAGGCCTGATGCCTCCGCATCGCGCGCGGCGTGCTCCACCGCAACATCGAGTGTCTGGCTGATTTCGTGGGCGACTTGCGTGCCCAGCGTGCCGGAAAATTCCTGCGCGGCCTCGCCGATCAGATAGGCTTTTCGGATGCGCGGGAAAAAGCCGGTCAAGCTGGTGATGCCGCCCATCTTCGGCTTGCCGCCGGCGATCCAGAAGATGTCGGCAAAGGACGACAGCGCATGCGCGGCAGCGTCCGCGTTGGTGCCCTTGGAGTCGTTGACGAACAGCACGTTGCCGCGGCGGCCGACCTGCTCCATGCGATGCGCCAGGCCGGGAAAGCTGCGCAGGCCGTTCTGAAGCACGTCGAGGCTGATGCCCATCGCGAGCGCGGCGGCGGATGCGCAGGCCGCATTCTGCGCATTGTGCAGGCCGCGCAGCGAACCGATGCCGCCGAGCTTTGCGACTTCGCTGCGAGCACCGCCCGAGGCGCGGACGATCGCGCCGCGCTCGACATAGATGCCGGTCGCGAGCGGATTCCTGACGGAGATGCGCACCACGTTCTTGCCGGAGCGATCGAGCCGGTCGGCGATGTCGCGGCACCAGCCGTCGTCGACGCCGACGATCGAGGTGCCGCCTGCCTGCACGCCGGCGACGAGACGCTCCTTCACTTCGGCGTAGTGCTGGATGGTGCCGTGGCGGTCGATATGGTCCTCGCTGACATTGAGCAGAATGCCGACGGAGGGATCGAGCGAGGGCGTGAGATCGATCTGGTAGGAGGACATCTCGACGACATGGACGCGGCCCATGCGCGGCGGCTCCAGCGACAGGATCGCGGTACCGATGTTGCCGCCCATCTGGCTGTCGTAGCCGGCAACCTTGGTGAGATGCGCGATCAACGCAGTCGTCGTCGACTTGCCGTTGGTGCCGGTGATGGCGACGAAGGGTGCATTCGGCGCGTGGCGACGCCGTTCACGACAGAACAACTCGATGTCGCCGATCACCTCGACGCCGGACTCGCGCGCCCTCAAGACGCTCCAGTGCGGCGCAGGGTGCGTCAGCGGCACGCCGGGCGCGAGCACCAGCGCAGAGAAATTCGCCCATGATACGGTGCGCAGATCGGCGGTGATGAAACCTTCCTGCGCGGCCCTGGCGAGATTGTCCGCACTGTCGTCGCCGGCAATCACCTCGGCACCGCCGGCTTTCAGGGCGTGACAGGAGGCGAGCCCCGAGCCACCGAGGCCGAAGACCGCGACCGTCTTGCCGGCAAAGGACGTGACCGGGATCATCGATCGATCACCGCAGCTTCAGCGTGGAAAGGCCGGCGAGCGCCAGCATCACCGAGATGATCCAGAAGCGGATCACGATCTGCGGTTCGGTCCAGCCGAGTTGCTCGAAATGGTGATGGATCGGCGCCATCCTGAAGATGCGTTTTCCCGTCAGCTTGAACGACACCACCTGCACGATCACCGAGACCGCCTCCAGCACGAACAAGCCGCCGATCACGGCGAGCACGATCTCGTGCTTCACCGCAACGGCGATCGAGCCGAGCATGCCGCCGAGCGCCAGCGAGCCGGTGTCGCCCATGAAGATCGAGGCCGGCGGCGCGTTGAACCAGAGGAAACCGAGGCCGGCTCCCAGCAGCGCGCCGCAGAGCACGGCGAGTTCGCCGGTGCCCGCGACATATTTGATCTGGAGGTAGTCGGCGAACACTGCGTTACCGGCGAGATAGGCGATCATGGCAAAGCTCGCGGTCGCGATCATCACCGGCACGATGGCGAGGCCATCGAGGCCGTCGGTGAGGTTCACCGCATTGCCTGCGCCGACGATGACGAAGGCGCCGAAGATCACGAAGAACCAGCCGAAATGCAGCACGACGTCCTTGAAGAAGGGAATCGCCAGCGCGGTGGACGAGGGATCGCGGTTGAGCCGCACCAGCGCGTAACAGGCGACCAGCGCGATGATCGCCTCGATCAGCAAGCGAAGCTTGCCGCCGAACCCGCTCGTCGTCTGCTTCGTCACCTTGAGGTAATCGTCGTAGAAGCCGACGAAGCCGAACCCCAGCGTCACTGCGAGCACGATCCAGACATAGGGATTGAGCGGGTTGGCCCACAGCACCGTGCCGACCGTGAGGCCCGACAGGATCATCAGCCCGCCCATGGTGGGCGTGCCTTTCTTGCTGAGATGCGATTGTGGGCCATCGGCGCGGATCGGCTGACCCTTGCCCTGGCGGATGCGCAAGTGATCGATGATCCACGGCCCGAACAGGAAGACGAACAGCGCACCGGTAACGACAGCGCCGCCGGTACGGAACGTGATGTAGCGGAAGACGTTCAGCAAGGTGCGAAACGCACCAAGACTCGGAAACGTGTTGGAGAGCTCGATCAGCCAATAAAACATTCAGACAGTCCTATACCGCCTCGTCACGTGCGGCCTTGCCGAAAGCGCTTTTGGCGTATTCGCCGGCTTCCATGGTGTGGTCGGACGACCCTCAAAAATCGGACGGCCGGTGTTGTGGGATCAGACACGGCGCTTAACCAGTTTACGCCTTTGCCTGCAAGGCGGCCACTAGCCCCGGCACAAACTTGTTGACCCAGAACATCTTCTTGCTGCCCTTGACAACCACGACATCGCCTGCCTTCAGCAGATCCGCGACCTCCCGCGGAGCCAGCGTGGCGGGGTCGTCATGCCAGCCAAGGCCCTTGGCCGCCGGCAGCTTCTCATAGAGATGATGCATCAAGGGACCGACGCAGTAGACCCCGTCGATGCCGTCGAGATGTCTTGCAAGATTCACGTGATAGGACGGCGCGTCAGTTCCCAGCTCGAGCATGTCGCCGATCACGGCGATGCGGCGGCCAGTCGTCATGTGGCGCGCCTTGAGGCTTTCCAGGGCCGCCGCCATGCTGGCCGGGTTGCCGTTGAAGCTGTCGTCGATCACGATGACGCCGCCGACGGCCTGCTCGACGCCGCGGCCGGTCATGATGCCGACCCTATCGAGCCTTGCCGCTAGCGCGGCCGCGTCGAGATTTGCCGCGTCGATTGACGCGAGCGCGGCCAGCGCGTTGTGGACGCGATGCGGCGCGCCGGGCGTGAGATTGAAATCGATCTCCTTGCCGCCGACCTGCGCGCTCACCTGCCAGCTTTCGCCCTGCGGGGTGTGGCCGAGTTCGCGGACATCGGTGCCGTCGCCGAAGCGGATGACCTTGCCGTTCCATTCGGGGGCGGCGATATCGGCGGGCAGTACCAGCACGCCGTCGCCGGACAGGCCGAGCGCGATCGAGACCTTCTCGCGCCGGATCGCTTCGAGCGAGCCGAGCTTTTCCAGATGCACCGGCTGCACGTTGACGACCAGCGCCACCGTCGGCCGCGTCAGCTCGCTCAGCCGCGCGATCTCGCCGGTCTGGTTCATGCCCATCTCGACGACCCATAGGCTCGCATCTGGTCTGGCATTGCACAGCGTCAGCGGCACGCCCCAGAAATTGTTGAAGCTGGACGGGTTCGCATAGGCGTTCGGATAGGCCGCGAGATATTCCTTGGTGCTGGTCTTGCCGGCACTGCCCGTGAGCCCGATCACCGGTCCCGCAAAGCGCGCGCGGGCAGCACGCGCGAGGCCCCAGAGGCCGTCGATCAACGTGTCCTTGACGACGAGCTGCGGGACGCGGATGCCTGCGATCTCGTGCGGCACGATCATTGCGACCGCGCCGGAAGCTTCCGCCTTGTCGGCAAACTCCCAGCCATCGCGTGCGCTGGCAAAGGCCGAGACGAAGCCGCCGCTCGGCGTGCCGCTCAGCGCAACGAACAGGCTGCCGGGCTTCACCAGCCGGCTGTCCTGGGTGACGAAGTCGATGGCCGTCTCGGGGAACGATCCCGCGATGCCCAACGCTCGCGCCACCTCGGCAACCGTCCACAATGGCGCGCTCATGAAACCCTCGTCGCTAATGCGGCAGCAACCGCTTCGTGATCGCTGAACGGCAGCACCTCGCTGCCGATGATCTGCCCGGTCTCGTGGCCCTTGCCGGCGATCAGCAGCGCATCGCCCGGCTCGAGCTCGTCGATCGCAGCGCGGATCGCCGCTGCGCGATCACCGATCTCCTTCGCGCCCTTTGCAGCGCCGAGGATCGCGGCGCGAATGGTTTCCGGCTTCTCGCTGCGCGGATTGTCGTCGGTGATGATGACGCCATCGGCGTTCTCAGCCGCGATCGCCCCCATGATCGGCCGCTTGCCGGCATCGCGATCGCCACCGGCGCCGAACACGACGATCAGCTTGCGCCTGGCATAGGGCCGCAGCGCCTGGAGCGCCTTCACCAGTGCGTCCGGCTTGTGTGCATAGTCGACGAAGATCGGCGCGCCATTGCGCTCGCCGACAAGCTCGAGCCGACCTTTTGCGCCTTCGAGATGCTCGAGGCTCGCAAACACGCCTCCCGCATCGCTGCCGGTGCCGATCGCAAGACCCGCGGAGACCAGCGCGTTCTCGACCTGGAACGCGCCGACCAGCGGCAGCCGGACCGAATACGTCTGGCCGCGATGCTCGATCGCGAGCGCTTGCGAAAAGCCGTCGACCTTGGCTTCGACGAGGCGGATGCCCTCGCCTGCCCCGTCGCCGTTACGGCCGACCGCCATCACGCGCAGGCCGCGCGACCTCGCGGCCTCGATCGCCTCGGTCGAGCAATCATGATCGGCGGAGATCACGGCCGCGCCGCCCGGCGGCACCAGGTCGCGGAACAACCGCAGCTTGGCGGCAAGATAATGCGCGACGGTCGGATGATAATCCATGTGGTCGCGCGAGAGATTGGTGAAGCCGCCGGCCGCGACGCGCACGCCGTCGAGGCGGTATTGATCGAGGCCATGCGAGGACGCTTCGAACGCAAGATGCGTGACGCCATCGCGCGCGATCTCATCGAGCTGCCGGTGCAGCGCGATCGGATCGGGCGTCGTCAGCGAGCCGTACACGGTGCGCTTCGGCGAGACCAGACCGATGGTGCCGATGCTGGCGGATACGTGCCCCAGCCGCTCCCAGATCTGCCGCGTGAACGCCGCGACCGAGGTCTTGCCGCTGGTGCCGGTCACCGCCGCGATCGTCGCGGGCTGCGCGGGAAAGAATCTTGCAGCAGCCAGGGCCAGCGCGCGGCGCGGATTGGAGACGGCGATGACCGGCACTTTGCAGCCGCGCGGCGCGTGGTCGCCGACGACGGCCGCCGCACCCGCGGCAACCGCAGCATCGATGAACCGCGCGCCATCGGTCTTGCTGCCGGCGAGCGCGAAAAAGAGATCGCCTGATTTGACCGTACGGCTGTCGAGCGCAAGCCCCGTCACATCGAGCGCAGCGGGCTCGATTGCGGCATCATTGCCCAGAGAGTCCTGACCTAGGAGGTCGCGCAGTTTCATGGCGTTCCAGTCGAAATGCCAAGCCGGATCCAGGGGAAACCCGACTCGGGGCGGCCCGGTTACGGCTTACTGGGTTGTCCTGGATGCTGCAAGAATAAGGCGGTCGGACGGCGGCAGGTCAAAACGGGGCTCGATGCCAAGGAGAGGCGCGATCCGACTAATGACATTGCCGGCGGTCGGCACGGCGTTCCAGCCGGACGTGATGAAGCCGTAGGTTTCTTTCAACGGCTGCGGCTCGTCGAGCATGATCAGGAGCTGGTAACGCGGCTTGTCCGCCGGCAGGATCGCGGTGAAGGCGGTGAGCACCCGCTTCTTTGCGTAGCGGCCATTGACGACCTTCTCCGCCGTGCCGGTCTTGCCGCCGATGTAATAACCGGGAACATTAGCCCTCTTGGCGGTGCCGATCTCTGCGTTCAGCCGCATCAGGAAGCGCATCTTGTCCGAGGTCTCGGGCTTTATCACGCGCTTTGCGAGCGCCCTCGCCTCCTCTTCCGAGCGCTTCAAGAAGGTCGGCGGAATCAGCAGGCCACCGTTCGCCAGCGCACTCACCCCCATCACCGCCTGCAGCGGCGCCACCGCCATGCCATGGCCGAACGAAATGGTGATGGTGTTCAGCTCGCCCCAACGCCGCGGCACGATCGGCGATGCGCTCTCCGGTAGTTCGGTGCGCAACCGCTCGAGCTGCCCCATCTTGCGCAGGAACGCCTTGTGCGCCTCGACGCCCTGCGACAGCGCGATCCGCGCGGCGCCGACGTTGGAGGAGAAGGTGAACACTTCCTTCATGCTGAGGAAGCGGCCTTTCGGCTCATCGTCATGGATCGCGAACTTGCCGTAGTGCAGCGGCCCACGCGCATCCCACATCGAGTCGAGACCGTACTTGCCGGTATCGAGCGCCATCGCAAGCGTGAACGCCTTGAAGGTCGAGCCCATCTCGTAAACGCCGGTGGTCAGGCGGTTGATGCGGTCAGGGTCGTGCGCTTCCTTCGGATTGTTCGGATCGAAATCCGGCACCGAAACCATCGCCACGATCTCGCCGGTGTTGACGTTGGTGACGAGGCCGGAGGCCGCCTTGGCGTGGAATTTTTCCTTGGCCTTCAAGAGCTCGTCACGCAGCGCGTGCTCGACGCGCAAATCGACCGACAACTCGATCGGCTTCTGCAGCCGGTCCGTCGCAAAGCCGGCGCGGTGAAGATCGGCAAGCCCGTTATTGTCGAGCCACTTCTCCATCCCGGCGATGCCCTGGTTGTCGATGTTGACGAGACCGATGAGGTGGGCGACCTCGTTGCCGGTCGGATAGACGCGCTTGTTTTCGCGCAGGAATCCGATGCCGGGAATGCCGAGCTTGTGGATTTCCTGCTGCTGCTTCGGCGTGATCTCGCGCTTCAGCCAGACGAAACCCTTGCGCGAGGACAGCCGCTCGCGCACCTCGGCCTCATCGAGGTCGGGCACGGTGGCGGTGAGCAGCTCGATGGCCTCATCCTTGTCGATGATGCGGCGCGGTTCGCCGAACAGGCTCGGCGCCTTGACGTCGGTGGCAAGGATCTCGCCGTTGCGATCGACGATGTCGGGCCGCGCGGTCGCAACCACGTCCTGCGCGCCGCCGCGGCGGGCGCTGTGGGCGTCGGCACCGATGGCGAACATCACGAGCCGGCCGCCGATGAGCACATAGACGGCCGAAAACGCCAGCATTGCAAGACCGACACGCGCACGCGCCTTCGCCGCGCGATCGACGTTGCGCCCGTAGAGCAGACTGCGGATCAGCCGCTGGCGCCAAGGTTCTGCAGGCTTTGCGGGTTTGCCCGGAGCGGCAGCGCTCATTGCTTGTCCTCGGGCTCTCGCACCGAACCCGTGACCGTGTCGGCGTCGGTCGCAGCTTCGATGGTGTTGATCATGGCGCCGATCGGATCGGGCTCGCCGGGTTTGACCAGCCGCGCCGGACGATCGGGCAGGTTCTTCAGCGAGTCATATTGCGTGCCATTGACCGGCTTGAGCGGCAGATGGCGCTCGGAAAGTCCTTGCAGCCGCAGCGGCGCATCGAGCTTGGCCCATTCGGAGCGCAATGCGGCGATGGCATCGCGCTGCTCGCGGATGTCGGCATGCAGCCGCAGCACCCGCTCGGTGCGAGCGGTGGACTCCATCTTGATCCGATAGACATAGGCCGCAGCGAAGATCAGCGCGCCGATGACGAGGAGGTGAATGATGCGCATGCGCTAGCCACCCCTCATGACGTCGGAAAGGCTCGGCCAGGACGATGACTCGCCCTCTGCATGCGCTGCAGCCACGGTCCGCTCGGCGGCGCGCAGCTTGGCGGAACGCGCGCGCGGATTATGCGCGACCTCCGCCTCATCAGCGACGACCGGGCGCCGTGTCAGAAGCTGGAAGCTCGGCGGTACCTGTGCGACCGCGGGCAGATGCCGCGAACCGCCGCCGGTCTTGGCGCGTTCGCTGAGGAAATTCTTGACGATGCGGTCTTCCAGCGAATGGAAGGATACCACGACCAGACGCCCGCCGGGCTTCAGCACGCGTTCGGCAGCCGCGAGAGCCGTCTCCAATTCTTCGAGCTCTTCATTGACGAAGATGCGCAAGCCCTGGAACGTTCGCGTCGCCGGATGGATGTCGCCGGGCTTCGATCGCACGACTTTTGCGACGAGATCGGCGAGCGCGCGCGTGGTGGCGATCGGCGCTTCCTCACGCGCCGCAACGATGGCGCGTGCGACCTTGCGCGAATGCCGCTCCTCGCCGAAGAGATAGATGATGTCGGCGAGATCGCTCTCGGATGCCTTTGCGACCACATCCGCGGCCGTCGGCCCGGCCTGCCCCATCCGCATGTCGAGGGGACCGTCGAGCCGGAACGAGAAGCCGCGGCCGGCCTGATCCAGCTGCATCGAGGAGACGCCGACATCCATGACGACGCCGTCGACGGCGTCGAGGCCTTGCGCGGCGCAGACCTCGGCGAGATTCGAGAAGCGGTCTTCGACAAGCGTCAGGCGCCCGCCGGAACGGTCGACCAGATCAAATCCGCCGGCGATCGCCGTGCGATCGCGATCGATGCCGATGACACGGGTTCCCGGCACATCCAGGATGGCGCGGCTGTAACCGCCGCCACCGAAGGTCGCATCGACATAGACGCCGCCTTCGCGCGGCGCGAGATGCTCGATCGCCTCGCGGCCGAGTACGGGAATGTGGGCAGCCGAACTCATGCACCCGGCTCGCAGGCGGTGCGGGCGAGAACGATGGTTAACGCGTCCATCGCCTCTCGAATTGTTCCGCTTCGCGGCGGTTCCACGGCTCAACCCCTGTACGGCGCGCTCGCCCAGCCTGGCGGTCCCAGGCTGTAGACCCTGTTTTCCGCATGGAATTTGTCGGGCAGCCATGGGATTTCGAACAAAAAACGCATTGGCCGCCTCCAGACGCGGGACGGCTCTTCATCTCTCAGTAACGGCCCTTAGCGTTAAGAAACGGTTGATGGTTCGATTACAAGTCAAAAAGGTAAAATCCGTGGTGATGCGTCATCCACACACATCAGACAAAATGCGCCCGTTAACCGAAGCGGGCGATTGCGCGGCGGCAAGCGTAAAGGAATAGTAAAGTGAAGGGCTTGAAGCGCCCGCCGCTCCCGTCCGATTGAGCCCTATAATGTCGTCCGGTTCGTCCGCGTCCCAAGGATCTGATTCGAAGCGTCAACGCGTGCTCCCGGTCCCCAAGGCCGCCGCGAGCATGCGGACGTTCGACCCCGATTCCTCCACCGTCTCCGACATCATCCCTTCACCGAACTATGGCGAGCGCAACAAGGACCGCCAGCCGGACATGATCCTGCTGCACTACACTGGCATGCCCGATGTCGAGGGCGCGCTGGCGCGGCTGTGCACGGCGGGCACCGAGGTCTCGGCTCACTATGTCGTGCTTGAGGACGGCCGCATCGTGCAATGCGTGCCGGAGAGCAAGCGCGCCTGGCACGCCGGCGTCTCCTCATGGGCGGGCGAGGACGACGTCAACTCCTGCTCGATCGGCATCGAGATCGTCAATCGCGGTCACGACTGGGGCTATCCGGAGTTCCCACTGCGCCAGATCGCCGCCGTGATAGCGCTCTGCCGCGGCATCATGCTCCGCCGCAAGGTGGCGCCGCACCGGGTGCTCGGCCATTCCGACGTCGCCCCCGCGCGCAAGAAGGACCCTGGCGAGAAATTCCCGTGGCACTCGCTGGCCAATTCCGGCGTCGGTCACTGGGTGACGCCGGCGCCGATCGTGCGCGGCGAAAGCCTGATGCTCGGCACCATCAGCGATGAGGTGCTGAGCCTGCAGCAGGCGCTCGCCAAATATGGCTATGGCGTCCCGCTCACCGGCAAATACGATGCGACGACGATGGAGGTCGTCACCGCCTTCCAGCGCCATTTCCGCCCGGCGCGGCTCGATGGCGTCGCCGACCACTCGACACTGTCGACACTGCGGGCGCTGCTCGCGAGCTTGCCGCAGGAGGGAACGACGATCGCGTCGAAGTGACGGCGATGGTCGAGCGGCTCAGTCTCGTGTCCCGGACGCACGACAACGCGCTTGCGTTGGCGCGCAGAGCCGGGACCCAGTGGCGACGCGGTCCGCTGCGGTGAGATGGGCCCCGGCTCTGCAGCGCACCGCCAAAGGGGCGTTGCGCTGCGTCCGGGGCACGAAGGCGGAATTCGAGGCGGTTTAATCCAGCTCCCTCATCCTTCTCGCATACAGCCTCCGCAGCGGCTCGAGCTGCGTCGCCGCGGTCGCCGCGACATATGCCTCGCGCGCCTCGTCCTTCCGGCCAAGCCGTCGCAGCAAGTCGGCGCGCACCGCGGGCAGCAGCTCATAACCGTCGAGCCCGCCGCGCGCCGCGATCGCGTCGACGAGATCGAGCGCGCGTGCGGGGCCGTCGACCATGGACACGGCCGCAGCATGATTGAGCTCGATCACCGGCGACGGGTTGATCCGGAGCAGCACTTCGTAGAGTCCGGCGATCTGCGGCCAGTCGGTCTCCTCATAGCTCGGCGCACGCGCATGGAGCGCAGCAATCGCCGCCTGCACGGCGTAGGGCTGCGGTCGGCCGGGCACGCGCAGCGCATCGTCGACCAGACGCAAACCTTGCTCGATCTGCGCGCGGTCCCACAGCATACGGTCCTGCTCTTCCAGCAGAACGATGTCGCCGGCGGACGTCTCGCGCCCGGCGCGGCGCGCATCGTGCAGCAGCATCAGGGACAATAGTCCCTTGATCTCGCCGCGGCCCGGGATCAAGCGATCGAGCAGCCGGCCAAGCCGGATCGCCTCGATCGCAAGATCAGGCCGCATCAGGTCTGCGCCTGACGTCGCGACATAGCCTTCGGTGAAGACGAGATAGATGACGGCAAGCACGCCACGCAGCCGCGGCTCCAGCGCATCGCGCTCCGGCACTTCGTAGGGAATGCCGGCGAGCCTGATCTTCTGCTTGGCACGGACGAGACGCTGCCCCATCGCCTCCTCGCTGACCAGGAAGGCGCGCGCCACCTGCGCGGTGGTGAGTCCGCAGACCGTGCGCAGCGTCAGCGCGACCTGGACCTCGGGCGCGAAGGCAGGATGGCAGCAGGTGAAGATCAGCCGCAGCATATCGTCGTCGAGCATCGTCGCCGGCTCGTCGGGCGCTTGCGCGTTGAGCGCGAGCTCTTGCACGAGCGCCTGCTGCTTACCGCGAAACACGACCTGTCGACGAATGCGGTCGATCGCCCTGTTGCGCCCGACATTGACGAGCCAGGCGCGCGGATTGTCGGGAATCTCGAGCGTCGACCACCGCTCCAGCGCCACCGCAAAGGCGTCCTGGAGCGCATCTTCGGCGAGATCGAAATCACCGACGAGGCGGATCAGCGTGGCCAGCGCCCGCCCCGCCTCGTCGCGAAAGACCTTGTCGATGTCTGTGGACGAGATCACTTGTAGATCATGATCGGACGAACCTCGATCGATCCGTACCTGGCACCGGGAATCCGCGCGGCCAGTGCGATCGCGGCGTCGAGGTCCTTGGCTTCGACCAGATAGTAGCCGCCGAGCTGTTCGCGTGTCTCCGCGAAGGGACCATCGGTCGTCAGGGTCTTGCCGTCGCGCACACGCACGGTGGTCGCGGTCGTCGTCGGCTGCAGCCCGTCGCCGGCCTTGAAATGGCCGCTCTGGATGATCGATTGCGTGTAGACGCCATACTCCGCCGACATCTCCCGCCGGTCCTCGGCCGTCATCTTGCCCAGGTCAGCTTCGTTCCGATAGATCAGCAGCAAATACTGCATTGCTCACTCCTGTTGCTCGGCTTGATTGCCGACATCCAGTCGAACGGGGCGGACACCAAACGACATCTTCAGGATAAATTATTTTCGACCCCGCATGGGCGCCGATATCGCCTTGACGAAACCGTCATAAATGCCCATTGCGTAGGCCGTCAGTCGGCCGGACGGCCGCCCCTGCAAGTGTCGAAAGGCCGCCGGGGAGGAAAGTCCGGGCTCCCTTGACATGCGGTGCCGGATAACGTCCGGCGGGGGCGACCCCAGGGAAAGTGCCACAGAGAACGAACCGCTTCCCGCCCGAAAGGGCGGGTGAGCAAGGGTGAAAAGGTGCGGTAAGAGCGCACCGCGGTTCCGGCAACGGAGCCGGCATGGCAAACCCCACCGGGAGCAAAACCGAATAGGGACGGCTTAAGCGGGCTGTTCGCCTTGAGCGATAACGCCGCGGGGCGATGTCAGGCCCGCCGTCCGGGTAGGTTGCTCGAGGCAATGTGCAAACATTGTCCCAGAGGAATGGCCGTCACGTATCGCCTGCGCAAGCAGGCGGTGCCCTACAGAACCCGGCTTACAGGCCGGCTGATGTTCTAAAGCGTTTTCGAGCGAAATGGTTTTCCGGTTCGCGAAGAAAACGCGTCTTACTAAGGAAGCGACGAGGGGTTCGATGCTGACGCATCGGACCCCTCACCATCTTAGAGGTTGTTATTCCGGGGCGTGCGTAGCACGAACCCGGAATGACGGCGTATGTGTTACGCTACGATTCTCACCAACACCGCCATCAGGGCCTCCGGCGCCGTCACATTCGGCGCGTGGCTGGCGTCGAGCTCGAAATAGCGCCAGCCGGCCTCGCTCTTCGCGCGCCTGGCGAATGGCCCGAACGGATCACCCGGCGGAATGCGCGTGCAGTAGATGTAGCTGCGCGGCATCGTCGGCTCGCCGTGTTCGAGCTTCAGCTTGGTCTCGAAACATTTGACCGGCATGTTGACACGACGCGCGTTGAGCCAGTCGAGATCGGCTTGCGGTGTATCCGACGGCGGCGGGTTGGGCGGGATGCGGTAGCCGTCACCTGCGGCGGCAGCTTTGCACATCGGCTCGCGCCCCTGCTCGTTGAGATCGAACAGGGACTGGCCGTCGCGCGGTACGAAAGCATCGAGATAGATCAGTTGCGTCACGCGATCGCGGGCGCGATCGGCAACGCCGGTCGGGACCATGCCGCCATAGCTGTGGCCAAGCAGCACGATGTCGCCGAGGTCCTCGAACCTGACGACGTTGAGGATGTCCTGGATATGCGTCTCGAGGTCGATCGAAGGGTTGGCAAGATGCGACCGGTCGCCGAGGCCGGTATAGGTCGGCGCTACCAGGCGATGGCCCGCCTGCGCCACCAGCGGATGCATTTTCTTCCAGGACCACCCGCCGGACCACGCGCCATGACAGAGCAGGAAGGTTTTGGGCGAGCGCGCGATCATCGGCATTTCCATCGTTTCTTGTTCGATGCGATGGAGTGTAGCGGCTGACCGCGCGATGTAAACGTCGCGACGCGCGCTCAGGCAGCGCGCGCTGAGGGTTTGGCCTTGACGAGCACCGGCGCGAGCTCTCCGGCTTCGCGCTGCTGCTTGGCCTCCTCGAAGCCGTGCATGCCAACCTGCCATTGCAGTCCGACGATGGCGCCCTTGGTCGGCTGCAACAAAGCGAGCGAAGCAAACAGCGTCACCGGCAGCCAAACCGCCAATTGCAGCCAGACGGGCGGTGCATAAGCCGTCTCGATCGCGAGGATCGCCGGCACCACGAGATGGCCGACCACGACGATGACGAGATAGGCCGGGAAATCATCGGCGCGGTGGTGAAAGAGTTCCTCGCCGCAGACATTGCAACTGTCGGCCACTTTCAGGAAGCGCTTGAACACATGGCCTTCGCCGCAATGCGGACACCTGCCGCAAAACCCGCGCCACATCGCCTTCGTCAGAGAGATTGAACCGGTCGCCATGACCACACCTCTTCCTTTCCAACGTTCCATACAATAATATCTTGTATCCATACATCCAAAGGAAACAGCCAGATTTGCATGGATTGGATCCCTACAATCGCCGAGCTCAGTGGCCCGCGCTATCAGCGCATCGTCGACGCCATGGAGGCCGACATCGCCGCAGGAAGGCTGGTACGAGGCCAGCAATTGCCGACGCAGCGCGCGCTGGCGAAAGCGCTTGGCATCGATCTCACCACGGTGACGCGCGCCTATACCGAGGCACGGCGGCGCGGAATCCTAGAAGCACGGGTCGGACAGGGCACGTTCGTGTCGGAGACCAGCGCGCGCCGCGCGGTCGACCTGCCAAACCCCGTCACGATCGATCTGTCGATGAACGTGCCGCCGCATCCGCTGGAGGCGCAGCTCGATGAACGCATCCTTGCCGGCCTCGAGGCGATCCGCCAGCAATCCGGTCTAACCGCATTTCTCAACTATCAGCCGCCCGGCGGCAGCGCGCACGAACTCGATGTCGCCGCGAAGTGGATGCGCACGCGCGTTCCCCATGTCCGCTCCGACCGGCTCGTGATCTTTCCCGGCACGCAGGCGATCTTGTTCAACCTTGTCGCCTATCTCGCGACGCCCGGTGATGTCGTGCTAACCGAAGCGCTCACCTTCCCAGGCATCAAGGCTGTCGCAGCACGGCTTGGCATCAGACTGGCCGGCATTGCGATGGATGAAGGCGGCATCCTTCCTGACGCATTGGCCAAAGCGTGCCGGGAGAACAAGCCGAAGGCCGTCTATCTCATTCCGACGCTGCACAATCCCACGACAGCGACGCTCTCGGCCGAGCGGCGGAGCGCGATCGCAAAAATCCTCCGCGACGCCGACACGACGCTGATCGAGGACGATGCCTATGGCCTGCTGGATCGCTCGGCTTCGCCGATTGCCAATCTCATTCCGGAGCGGACTTATCTTGCGACTACGCTGTCCAAGTGCATCGCGCCGGCGCTGCGCGTGGCCTATCTGGTGACGCCCGACGCCGCCGCGCAGCAACAGATGCGCAGCTATCTTCAGGCGGCCGTTCAGATGCCCGCGCCGCTGATGGTCGCGCTCGTCACCCATTGGCTCGAGACCAGTGTCGCCGACCGCATCATCACCGCGATTCGCAACGAGGCGATCGGCCGTCAGCAGCTCGCCCAGCGCGCGCTGAAAGGCTTTCAGTTCATCGCCAAGCCTGCCGCGCATCATCTCTGGCTGCGGCTGCCGGAGGGGCGCAGCCGTGCCGAGATATCAGCGCAACTACTGCAAAACGGGCTTGCGGTCATCGCCAGCGACGCCTTCGTGGTCGGCGATCATCCGCCGCATGCGGCGCGACTGTCGCTCGGCGCGGCCCGCAATCGCGCCGAGCTCGGTCAGGCATTGCAGATTCTCCTCAGTGCGCTGCACAGGCCGGTCGACGCCCGGCAGATCGTCTAAAGCACAATGAGATCCGGATGAATCGTCATCGCGCTTTAGGTTTTTGTTTCACATGATCTTTCCGGAAAACCGCTACGCACTTTTCCGGATCATGCTTTAGTACACCGCAGACAACAACAAGGACACGAGTGGTGGGTACGCTTAACTACGCGCTGTTGCTTTTCGGCGCACTGGCCGGCGGCTTCGTCTCCGGGCTGGCCGGCTTCGGCACGGCGCTGATGGCGCTCGGCATCTGGCTTTACTTGCTGCCGCCATCGCTCGCCGTGCCGCTGGTGCTGATCTGCTCGGTGGTCGCGCAAGCCTCGACGCTGCCCTCGATGTGGAAGAGCTTTGATCTCTCGCTGGTCTGGCCGTTCCTGATCGGCGGGCTGGCCGGCGTGCCGCTCGGCACCATGATGGTCGCCCAGGCCGACCCAAAAGTGTTCAAGCTCAGCATCGGCGTGTTGCTGCTGATCTTTCCGACAGCGCTCTATCTCAACAAGCGGCCGCTCTCCTTCAAGTTCGGCGGCAGGATCGCCGATGGCGCGATCGGTTTTGCCGGCGGCATCCTGGGCGGCCTTGCCGGACTATCGGGGCCACTGCCGATCCTCTGGGCCAATATCCGCGGCTGGAACAAGCATGAGCGGCGCGGCATCTTCCAGCTCTTCAATTTCACGGTGCTGGCTGCCGCGCTCGCACTGCAGACGGCGTCGGGCCTGGTCGCGACGCAACTGGTCTGGCTCGCGCTGATTGCGTTTCCGGGTACGCTGGTCGGCGCCTGGTGCGGCGCCCGCGTCTATCACGCGCTCAGCGACCAGCATTTTGGCGACGTCGTGCTCGCGCTGCTGTTCCTGTCGGGTGTCGGCCTGGTCTGGAACAGTTTTGGCACACCCTAGTTCTGGGTTCTCTTCGCCAGCGCCATGCCACCGGCGACGCCGACGCCCAGGACGTAGAGCCAGCCCTCGCTGAAGTCGAACAGATGCGAGTTGAACAGCGAGGACAGGATATTTTGCAGCACGACCAGTAGCCCGATCCAGCTCGCAAGTCCCCCGCCTCGAAACAGGAGGAGATGTGCAAGCCACATCGCGTAGAGCACGATGACGCCGAGCGCGCCCCATTGCACCGCGACGTTGAGGGTCTGGTTGTGGGGATCGCCGACGATCTGCGCGCGCATGCCACTCTCGCCCATTGCGGCGCGCTCGAACAGCCCGCGGGTCGCGCCGGTGCCGTGACCGAACAGCGGCGCATCGGCGACGAAGTGCAGTGACTTCCGCCAGAACTCCAGCCGCGAGCCCATGCCGCTGACTTCGCCCTCGACGGTGGTGCGCTCATAGTCGCCGCTGAACTTGCCGACCGTGGTGCGCAGATGCGGCGAAATGCTCCACAGCAGGATACCCGTCAACAACATGGCCCCGACTGCAATAGTCGCCGCGCGCCATCGCAGATGCAGCAGCGCGAACACCGCAATCAGGACCGGCAGCGTGACCAGCGCGGTGCGCGAGACCACCACGAACATCATGTTGGCGAGGAAGCCGATCGCAAGCAGCGCGAGCAACGCCGCACTACGCTTTCGACCGGCGCGAAGCTGCGCCACGACCGGATAGGCCAGCGCGAGCGCACAGAGCGCGAATTCCTGGCTCTGGTCGATATAATTGCGCACCGCGATCCCGCTCTCGACCTTGTAGGGTCCGCGCGACAGATAGAGTTTGAGCGACAGGCCGGGCTCGATCGCGACGGCAAACGACGTCAGCAGCAACAGCGTGCAGGAGGCGAGGAATGCCGCGAACACCCAATTGCCATGAGGCCAGCGCTCGAACTGGTAGATCAGGAGCGGCAGCGCCAAAAACTTCGCCGATGGCGCGACCGCACGCAGCCGCTCCGGCCAGGATGCATCCGACCACAGCGTACCGGCGAGAGCGAGCGCGAACAGCGCGATCGGCAGCAGGCAGATCGGACGCAGCAGCGAGCGCGGAAATTCCCGGAGGTCGATGAACGCGAAGGCAATCAGCCAGGCCGGGAGCGCGAAGATCACGCCGGTCGTCGTCCACGGCAACAGCAGCGCGATCAGCGCGACGAAACGGGCCGGCGTCCGGTAGCGCGCGGTCCAGATCGCCGCGAGCCGCGACGCCACCCGCTCGTTCCATGTTTCGATCATGCCGCCCCCTTGCCTTCCCACGGCCGGTGCAAACTAGCCGGAGCCGTGGGCCGGGGACAAGCGCATGAGCCTATTCCGCCGCCGCGCGCGCAGTCGATTCGTCCGGCTCGGCTGCAACTCGCACTGCGACGACCTCGCGCGGCGCCAGACGTCTGCCGAACTCGCGGCGAAGCAGCCACACACTGAGAGCGGCCTGGAGCGTGGTCGCCGCGATCGACACGTACCACACATGCTCGATCCGGAAACCGGGCCGCGTCGAGAGCCAGACGGCAGGCAGCGCATAGGTAAGCACGCGCGACACCGAGCTGAACAGCACCGGCTTGGTATTGCCGAGACCCTGGAACATGCTCGAGCAGGTGAAGATCAAGCCCTGCGACACAAGGTTCAGGGAGATCATGTGGAGGAACAGCGAGGCGACCGCCATGGTCTGCCGATCGCTGGAGAAGCCGGCGAGCAGGAGCTGCGGCTTCCACTGCGCCAGGATCATGAAGGCGATCATCACGGTCGTGGCAATCAACGCCGCCTTCAGGAAAGTCTCCCGCACGCGTCCGCTGTTGCCGGCGCCGAAATTCTGGCCGGCGATCGGGCCTGCCGCAAGCGCGACGGCGAGCGCGGGCATCTGGATCAGACCCAGCACCCGCGTCCCGATGCCGAACCCGGCCTGCGCCGCCGCGCCGAAATCGCGCAGCACGTAGTAGACCACGGCCATGTAGATGAAGATCATCGCGAACTCGCCGCCGGCCGGCAGGCCGACATTGAGGATACGCTTCCAATGATGCAGCCTGGGGCGCCATTGCGAGGGATCGAAACCGACGTAGCGCTCCAGCTTGCGGAAATACGCGAGCAGCATCACGACGCCGATGACGACGCCGATCGTGCTTGCCAGACCCGCACCGGCAACGCCGAACGCATGGCCAGTACCCCAGCCGGCGATCAGCACCGGTGCCAGCGCGATATTGATGACCACCGCGACCGCCTGCACCAGCATGGGGGGCCGCACGATGCCGGTGGCCCGCAGCGCAGACGCCATCACCTGGATGGCGAATTGCAGCGCCAACGCCGGCATGAACCACAGGAGATAGGTGGAGCCCGCTTCGATCGTGGCTGCGTCTGCAGCAATCCCGCGCATGTAGGGACGCGCCAGCAGGGCTCCGGCGACGAGCGTCAGCAGGCCGAACAGCAACGCAAGTGCGATCGACTGGTTGAAGATCAGGTTCGCGTCGTCCCGGTCCTTGCGTCCCACGGCATGCGCGATCAGCGAAACCGTGCCGACGCCGAGCACCTGCATCAGCGCATTGACGAGGAAGCCGGCATTGCCGGCCGCGGCCACGCCGGCGATGGCGGCCTCGCCCAGCCCCGAGACGAAATAGAGATCGACGAGCTGGCAGATCATGATCGTGATCATGCCGACCACGATCGGAGGGGCCATGGTCAGGATGTGGCTTACGATGGAGCCGTGTGTCAGATCTTTCATGTCGTTCTCATTTCCGGCGGCGCAGCCATCGGACAGGCGTCCGTCGGCTACGCCGCCACTTCCTCACCCCACCGCCGCACTCGGTCCGAACTCGATCACCTGACGCTCGAACAGGCCGCGATAGAGCCCGCCTGGCCGCGCCGTCAGCGCCTTGTGGGTGCCCTGCTCGACGATCTCGCCGCGGTCGAACACCAGGATGCGATCGAGGCTGCGCACCGTGGACAGGCGATGCGCGATCACGATCGAGGTGCGGCCCTTCATCAACCGCTCCATCGCCTGCTGGATCAGCGCCTCCGACTCTGAGTCCAGGCTGGAGGTCGCCTCGTCCAGGATCAGCACCGGCGCATCCGCCAGGAACGCGCGCGCCAGCGCGACGCGCTGCCGCTCGCCGCCCGACAGCTTGACGCCGCGCTCGCCGACCAGCGTGCCGTAGCCTTTGGGCAGGCGCAGGATGAAGTCGTGCGCATTGGCGAGGCGCGCCGCCTGCTCGATCGCCTCCAGGCTGGCGCCGGGCCGGCCGTAGGCGATGTTCTCGGCGAGCGAACGGTGGAACAGGATCGGCTCCTGCTGCACGATCGCGATCTGGCTGCGCAGCGATTGCTGCGTGGCTTTCGCAATATCCTGCCCATCGATCAGCACGCGGCCATCGCTGACGTCATAGAGCCGCTGCACGAGCTTGACGAAGGTCGTCTTGCCGGAGCCCGAGCGGCCGACGAGACCGACCCGTTCGCCGGCGCGGATGTCGATCGACAGACCGTCATACAGCGGCGCGCGATGGCCGCCATAGTGGAAGGTCACGTCGTCGAACACGATGCGGCCGCCCTCGATCAGGATCGGCGTCGCATCGGACGCATCGGCAATGCCGATCGGCTCGTCATGGATCGCAACCAGCTCCTCCATGTCGTTGACCGAGCGCTGCAGGTTGTTGATGTGCATGCCGACGTCACGCAAATAGGCGTGGATGACGTAGTAGCTCGTCAGCACATAGGTGACGTCACCCGGCGAGGCGCGCCCCGCCATCCAGAGCAGCACCGAACCGCCGATCACCGAGGCGCGCAAGGCCAGCAGCAGCGAGAGCTGCGCCAGCGCCGTGTAGTTGTAGCGCAGCCAGGTCCGCCGCACGCGCACGCGCCAGCGCCCGATGACGCGCGCAAGCCTCGCATCCTCGCGCGCCTCAGCGCCGAACGACTTGACCACCGCATTGCAGGTCAGCGCATCCGCCAGCGTTCCGCCGACCTTGGTGTCCCAGGCATTGGAGACGCGCGCAGCCGGCGCGATGTAGCGCGTGGAGAACAGCGCCGTCATCGTCACATAGACCAGCGCGCCGAGCGCGATCACCGCACCAAGCGACGCCCAGTGCGCACCCAGCAGGATCATCGAGCCGATGAGCACGCTGAGCGAGGGCAACAACGCCAGCAGGATGGTGTCGTTGAGGAGGTCGAGCGCCCACATGCCGCGGGTGATCTTGCGCACCGTCGAGCCGGCGAACGAGTTGGCGTGCCAGTCGGTCGAGAAGCGCTGCACGCGCAGGAAGGCGTCCTGCGCGATGTCAGACATCAGCTTCAGCGTGAACGGCACGATCACTTGCAGGCCGGCCAGCCGCAGCACCATCGACGTGAAGCCGAGCGCCACGATCGCGCCGAACGCGACCAGCGCCGCGTGGCGCGCGGCCGGATCGTTGGGACCGTGCGTCAGGGCGTCGACGAGACGTCCCGAGAACACCGGCATGAAGAGATCGGCGGCCGTCGCGCCCAGCAGGCCGCAAGCAACCGCCAGTGCCCGCCCCGGCTGCTTCAGCCAGTGGCGAAACACGAAGGGCAGCACCACGCGTATCGCCGCGGGCTTTTTTGACAGTGAAGTCATAGCGTTATCCGGCTGCGCTTCCCGCGCAGTCCGGCTCCATCGATGAACGCATGATGGCCACCAAGGCCGAAAATGGTGTCGTTAGTTCAGATTGTCGCTTGGGAGTTGGAGCGGCCGGGGAAACAGGCCCGGTCGAAGCTGGCGAAAACGGTCTCTAGAGGACCGAACACATACCGAGCTTGAAAAATTTAGACATCGAGCGCGGGCGTACGATCTGCGAGTGCGTGGAAATCATGCAAATCCCTCCCCGGTTCGAGCAATGAGGCAGGTTTTATAGATGCGTCGGTTGCGATTTGCAACACCGCTCGCGTAAGATGTCGCGCGAGTGTTGCAAATTTAATGCGCGTCGCCGCCGCTTACGAGGGATGCCGGCTTGTTCAGGAGCATCACCAGCAGGCTCAGGACGAGGTAGAACAGCGTCAGCATGAAGAAGGCATCGCCATAGCCCATCACGACGGCCTGGCGATGCACGATCTGGGAGAGCTGCTTCATCGCCATCAGCGTGGCATCGCCCAGGCCCTGGAATTTCTGCATGAGAGTGTTGAGCGTCTCAGTCGCCGTCGCGTTGCCCCAGGTCACGCGCTCCTGAAGACGCGTGATGTGCAGATCAGTGCGGTCGTTGAGCACGGTGTTGATCACGGCGAGGCCGACCGCGCCGCCGAGATTGCGCATCAGGTTGAAGAGCCCGGAGGCGTTCTTCACCCGCTCCGGCGCCAGCGTGCCGAGCGCGATGGTATTGGTCGGCACCATCGCGAACATCATGCCGATGCCCCGCAGGATCTGCGGCAGCAGCAGCTCGTAGAAATCGAAATCGCGGGTGATCCAGGTCATCTGGTAGGAGCCGATCGCGAACACGATCAGCCCGAACGCGATCATGTAGCGCATGTCGAAGCGCAGCGTGAGACGGCCGACCAGCGGCGCGACCAGGAACATCGTGGCGCCGGAGACGAACATGGTCTCGCCGATCATCAGCGCGCTGTAGCCGCGCACTTCTGCAAGATAGCGTGGATAGATGTAGGTCAGGCCGTAGAGCCCGATGCCGATGCAGAACGTGAGCACGCAGCCGACCGCGAAATTGCGGTTGCTGAAGGTCCGCAAATTGACGATCGGTTCAGCCGCGGTGAACACGCGCCAGAAGAAGGCGATCGCCGAGATCGCGCAGACCCAGGCGAAGATCGCGACTGAGGTGTCCTGCAGCCATTCATATTGCGGGCCTTCCTCCAGCACATATTCCAGCGAGCCGAGGAAGCCGGCCATGAAGATCAGGCCCCACCAGTCGAAGCGGTCGAGCAGCTCGAAATGCGGCTTGTCGAAATCGACCAGCGCCAGCACGCCCAGCGTGATGCCGATGCCGGGCACGACGTTGATGAAGAACAGCCAGTGCCAGGACATGATGTCGGTGATGTAGCCGCCGACGGTCGGCCCGATGGTCGGCGCCAGCGTCGCGACGAGACCGATGATGGGACCGACGATGTAGAATTTCGTGCGCGGGAACACGGTGTAGGCAGAGGCGAACACCGTCGGAATCATTCCAGCGCCCAGGAACCCCTGGAGCGCACGCCACAGGATCATCTCCTCGATCGAAGAGGCGAAGCCGCAGAGCAGGCTCGACAGCGTGAAGCCCGCCGCCGAGATCGCAAACAGCAGCCGCGTGCCGAGGGCGCGCGACAAAAAGCCGGAGAGCGGGATCGCGATCACTTCGGCGATCAGATAGGCGGTCTGGACCCAGGAGACTTCGCTCTGGCTCGCCGACAGGCCCGCCTGGATCTCGGACAGCGAGGCCGAGACGATCTGGATGTCCAGGATCGACATGAACATCCCGAACACCATGATGATGAAGGCGAACAGCCGCTTCGGCTCGATGCGCTCCGAAGCTGGGTTCGCCATCATGGCGGGATCGGCGGTCGTTGCAGTCGCCATCGTCTGACCTCGCAGCGCCCTTCGCCTACTGCGGATGGATCATCGTGGGATCGTCGAGATCGACTTCGCTGTCGGCATCCGCCGCGCCCTTGTTGGTGTCCACCGTCGCGTAGACCGACATGCCGGCGCGCAAGAGGTTCTGCCGCGCAACCGATTTCGGCACGCGGATGCGGACCGGGAGGCGCTGCACGATCTTGGTGAAATTGCCGGTGGCATTGTCAGGCGGCAACAGCGTGAACACCGAGCCCGCAGCCGGCGAGATGCTGTCGACCACGCCCGAGAACTTGCGGAGGCCGTAGGCATCGACCTTGATCGTCACCGGCTGGCCAGGACGGATGCGCTTGAGCTGGGTTTCCTTGAAATTGGCGTCGATATAGACCTCGTCGAGCGGCACGATGTTGCCGAGCCGCTGGCCGACCGCGACGAAGTCGCCGGTGTTGACCAGGCGGTTGGAGAAGGTGCCGTCGACCGGGGCGCGCACCGAGGTGAAGTTGAGGTCGCGCTCGGCTTTCGCGAGTGTGGTCTTCAACTCGGCAAGTTGAGCCTGCGCCTCGGCCTGCTGCGCCTTGGCGACGTCGACATTGCTGACTGCGACGTCGTAGGCGGCCTGCGCGGCCTTGACCGCGGCGGCGCCCTGGTCGCGCCCGGCTTCCGAGGTTTCGAACGTGGCGCGCGAGGCAAAGCCCTTGCTGGTCAGCGCCTGCTGGCGCTCATAATCGAGATCGGCGCGCTTGAGGCCGGCTTCGGCCGAAACGAGCTGCGCCTTGGCCTGCACGACCTGGCTGTCGAGCGCTGCGACCTGGCGGCCGATACGATCGATCGTGGCCTGCTGGGTCGCAATCCTGGTCGCGGCGGCGTCGACTGCGATCTTGTAATCGCCGTCGTCGATGCGGAAGACCACGTCGCCGGCATGCACCAGCGCGTTGTCGCCGGCCAGGATCGAGGAGATGTGGCCGGCAACGCGCGCACCCAGCATTGTGTTGTTGGCGCGCACATAGGCATCATCCGTCGAGATGTAGAAGCGGCCGACCAGCGTGTAGTAGCCGGCGTAGCTCGCGGCCGCGAGTGCAAGCAGAACACCGACGCCCAACAGGACGAATTTGCGCTTGCCGGATTTCGGCGGGGCGATGCTCGATGCAGGCGCGGTTGCTGGCGTAGCTGGTGCGGACTTCTCGATTGCCGGCTTCTCCAGTGGTTCGGCCGTGCGTCGCTTGCTCTCTTCGGCCACGGAGCGCAGCTGCTCGGCCAATGCCGCTGAATTGTCGCTGGCGGCTCCGCTCTGAGCTGGCGCTTGCTCCGGGGAATCCTGGCGAAGGACGCGCGCGGCCTGGTCTCTCGATACGGCCATAAAGGCCTCCCCACAAAAACACGCGATCGGACGGTCCGCGACGCGGCCCCTCGCCTTCGCCAAAAGACGAATACCATTGACCGAACGGTTCGGTCAATATAGATTATTGCCGAGTCGGACCCTAGTGACCGGAATCCTTTCTTTGGGTTTCCGGCGCAAAAAACCTCAGGGAACCCTGAATCAATGGTTGCAGCCGTTCGCAACACTGTCGCTATCGTCTCTGAAGAGGACAGTTCCAAGCGCCGCCAGATCCTCGACGGCGCCCGCAGGGTATTCATGGACTTCGGCTTCGACGGCGCCAGCATGGGCGAGATCGCGCGCGCGGCCGCCGTCTCCAAGGGCACGCTCTACGTCTACTTCGCCGACAAATGCGCGCTGTTCGAAGCCATCCTCGAGGAGGAGGCGCTTCAGCACGGCCAGGTCGTCTTCAACTTCGACCCCGCGCGCGATGCCGAGACCACGCTGAAGGAGTTCGGCCAGGCCTATATACATTTGCTCTGCCGGCCCGGCGGCGGATCGGCGATCCGCACCGTGATGGCAATCGCCGAGCGCATGCCCGACGTCGGCCGTCGCTACTATGGGCGCGTTCTGGACAAGACTATCAACCGCCTCGCCGACTATCTGAAGGCCCATGTCGCCTCCGGCGATCTTGCGATCGACGATTGCGACCTTGCCGCCTCGCAGTTCATGGAATTGTGCAAGGCCTCGCTGTTCCTGCCCTTCGTCTTCCAGGCCGCGCCGGCGCCATCGGAAAAGCGCATGACCGAAGTGGTCGATAGCGCGACTCGGATGTTTCTGGCGGCGTATCGGGGGAAGTGACCTTGCTCGCGGCAGCTCATCAGTGATGGGGTCGCACGAACGCAACATCCTCCGCTGTCGTCCTGGCGAAAGCCAGGACCCATAATCCCAGACGGTCGTTGTTGGACAAGCCACGGCCACAGCGCGCGCTACCATATAGATTGGTGGCAATGGGTCCTGGCTTTCGCCAGGACGACGGCCGGGAGCAGCATTCGCACTTCACTTCAACCACGTCATTGCTGGCCTACGCCGTGACGCTATACATAAGCCATGCCTCCTGATCTTCGCCTTCACCGCACGCCGGTCGACGTTCTCAACTACGAGATCGTCCGGGAGCAGGCGTCCGCGTTCGGGCGGATGGGGCGAGCGCTGGAACAAGCCCTCGCGAAGCTGCGCGAGTTCGATGCCGCCCATCCGCTCGCGGACGCGCCGACATCGACGCGGCAGGCACGACGCACCCTGGTGATGGAGGCCGGCCACGCGCTCTGGATGTTCGTGGTGCAGCGCGAGGCGTGCGGCATGCGCGACAGCCGCCCCGTGATGCGCGACTACAACGTGCCGGGCGAGGTGCAACGGTGCATGGGGCTGGCGCCCGCAGCATCGATGCCGGCTACAAAGTGACTCGTTGAGTTCGACGACGCCTGGTGCCTGGATCGCGCTCCCCAACCGGGGCCTACCAGGCGCCGACAGCAATCAAGACGACAACGGTCAGCACAAAAATGCAGACGATCGTTGCTGGGACGGTTAGCCAATCGGGTGTCATCGTTGCCTCCCGAGCGGTTTTGTCGAAGCTTAAGTGGTCGGCTCGAAGGAGACTATGAAGTAGCCGACATCCGGCAACCGAACTGCATTTTCAATCTGAGGACGCTGAGCATCGCTTCGTGCGCTCCTGGTTGATCGCGCGCAGCGTGATGGGTGCGAGCTTCGAACCGCCGCAGATTGAATCGGTGCATTTGCCGCAGTTCAGATTGCATCCAATGACGCATGCAGTCAGAGATGAGTAATTTCGCGCTGTAGTTGGATTTTCCAGTCCCGCTTCACTCTCCTGAGTTGTCCAACGAAGTCGTCCTGAAACAGAGAGCGGCTACGTTTGGTGCGTTGGCCGTGCTCCTTTGCACCGACAAATCAACTGATCGCTCCTTGGAGCCTTGGAATAGGCGGAGCCGCGAACGCGGCCATGTGGGGCCGCGATCCAACGGGTCGATTGCAATCAGTTAATTCGTGGTGGGAATTTCTTCAGCCAGTGATAGCAACGACGGGGGTGATCATGCCCGCCATATTCGACCTGCTCTATCGCGAATATTGCCGCGCCCGTCTCGCTGAAATGCGCAAACAACTGCTGATCGCCGGTGCGAGTGCCGAAGATCCACAAGCGGATTGCGAAGTCGCCGACCACGCTGATCCGGCTGGTATCGGTGAGCCAGACACGCAGTACGAAATCGGTCGCCCCGCGCCAAACTGACGGGACCCTCGTCCGCAGTCCCCCTACTCGTCCTCGAACTCCTCTTCCTCGTTGACTTTCGCGCGCTTGGCTTTTTGACCGAGCGAGCCGGTCACGTAGGGATCGCGGGAGTTGGCGTAAGGACTACGTGCCTGCGCGCGAGCGGCGACCTCTTCGCCGGAGACGGCGGCCGGCTGGCAGATCAGGCGGCGGCTGGCGCGACGCATCAAATCGACGTGGATATGATCGTAATGATAGACGTTGGACCCCGGCGCGAGCACGGTCGTGAAGTGGGCACAGGCGCCAGACTGCACGTCGCGCAGAAAACCCTGCTCCTCCGGCAGGCCGCGCCAGCCATCCTTCACCGAGATACGGCGGCCATCGGCGAGCGTGAAGGCGGCGACGTCGAGCGCATTGCCGAAGGCGTGCTCCGAGATATGGGCGTGCGGATTGCCGTTCATGCCGCGGCACGAATAGGCGGAGATCTGCTTGATCTCGACCACGCGCTGGCCGAACCAGCGCATCGCCGACGGCTGCACCGTGTCGGCGAACCAGCGGTCGAGCTCGGAGACGATGGGACAGGCCAGCGTCGCGGTCGGCTTCACGACGACCGGGCCGACGGCACCGACTGGATTGCCCTGCACAGGGCCAAGCCGCGGCAAGGGCTGCTGCTCGGGGCGCTGCGCATACGGCGCCTGCGATCGCGACGAGTAATTCGGCCGCGCCGGATAGCTCGGCGCGTTCATGTAGCGCGCCGCTCCCGCCGCATCGGTGCCCTCTGGCGGCAGGTCGATCTCGTCCTCCTGCTGCGGCCCAACGCCGGGCGCGCTGAGCGAGATCGGGCCCGAGGCTCCGCCGTAGCCGGTCGGCTGGTTTTGGCGCTGCGGATAGTTCGAGGCGTTCGGATAGGTCTGGTTCGGATAACTCTGGCCTTGCGGGTACCCCGGCTGAGTTCCCGGCCATCGCGGCTGGTTGCCGATGCTCCCCGGCGGGCGCAGTTCCTCATCGGCAAAACCAAAGCTGCTGCTGGGTTCGCCGATGGCGGCCACTTTCAGGGGAAATTCAGCGCCACAGACACCGGGGCCCGAGATCGGCTCGATCCTGACGATCTCGGCGCTCTCTTTCACCGCGCCGGATTTCAGGCAGGCGGCTTCCGCCTCGGCCCGCCACGGCTCGCGCTCGGCCTGGAAAAAGCCGCGTCCGCAACCCGCAAGCGAAACAAGGACGATGGAGCCGACGAGATACAAACGAACTCCGCGCGTCATCTGCGCAGGTTCGGTGAATTTACTTAAAGACTCTTCAACACGTTGATTTTACGTTTCTTTAACCATACGGGCCGGCCTGCAGTAGCGGGCGCGTCAGCTCAGCGGCAGCAAGACTGACTTTTTCAAATGGAGGCCCGCTGTTAACCTCAGGAGTTGCGCGCAAAGACGCGCGAACAGAGGGAGTCTCTTTATGACGTTCGTCGGCAGACTGAGCGTTGTGACTGCGTACCTCGCGATCGCCTTTGTCGGAGCCATCGTGCTCGGCGTGATCTAGTTTCCGGACATCGACGGCGGCTGGCGGGAGTTCCGCGCGCGACCTTGCGCGCATGGGTCGCGACGCGCCGAGCAGACACAGTATGGTTCAGTCGCAATGCGAGCACTCCGATCCCGTGACGCACGCTGATCAGCCCCGTGAGAATATCACCACGTTCGATGCTCTGCTTGGGGCCTCCATCTTCTTTTTGCAGTTGGCGTAGACTTCGCTAAAGCGACGTTCGGAATTGCACAGATTTTCCAGCTTGTTAACAAACAGCGTCACAGCATCATCGTGCCACGTCGCCTCCATCGATTGAGTTTCTTCGCTGGCGCGCTCCACGACCTTGACGAATTCGCGGGCGAGAGCGCGCAGGTTGCCAGCGTCCTGCGCTTCGCAGGCGACCTTGTAGCGGTTGTAGTTTGCGCGATCGTCCCAATGGATCACGATGTCGTCAGGCAGGGTATCGCCTTCGATCTGTGACAGTGCGTCGAGCGCGACGCTCGCATGATTGAACGCCTGGTGCTCTTCACCATCCTTGATGCAGCGCTTGATCAATTGCAGCGCATTCCTGGCGCGCGATAGTTGAGCAGCGGCATGCTTCGTATTCATTGCGCAATTTCCCTTCTGAGCGGACCCGCGTGGGCTCCACTGCAAACGTAGCGCTCGGCAAGCCCCTCCCTAATCATGATTTCGCTTACGTCGCGCCCGGCAATCGCCAGCACTCCACACAGGCGCCTATAATTGCAGGGCTTGGCGGCCTCCTGGCCGGGCTTACATGTGCAGGCGACACGGCTTAGGCATGCATCGCTTGTCGCGATGAGAGCTTTCACCCGATCGGTCACGGCATCCGCTCGTTTCCCCCCATCTGCGCAACGGGCCAGATCGCCCATCTCTGGCGTATTGAAGCCGACAAGACGTTGGGTCTCGGCTTCCAGCCTGATGGTGTCTCGGTCGACAACCTCGATCATTTGAGACGCGCCTTGATAAGCCCCTGTTGCGCGAGACGTGCTCTGCCGACCCCAAACAGCGGAGACGCCAGCTAGTTGCGCCGAAGATGACGGGCCAGCTCGAGAATGTGCGGCGACGCTGAAATGGAATCACGGTCGTTGTCACTACCCTGCCCGTCGCTGGCGGCTTCTGTCACGGACTAAGAAGTCGGCACCGCCCCCTACCTCCAATGGAGGATGAGGAGTACTCCATTCGTCACCTTCACAATCCCTGAGCGAACTGCGAACGTGCCAGACGTCCATGGGGCGCTTCGCATCGAATCCCCTCTCCCACAAGTGGCGAGGGGTGCAGCGGTGGCTTGGCAAGAAACTCACTTAGCTGCACCCAACGAATGTGACGCAGCTCACTCCGGTGGTGCTAATTCTTGTGATCCCCGTCACGGAAGCCGCGGCCCATGCCGCGTAGCGTTCAACCACGCCCAGTCGATCACCGACATCCGGCCACACCGTTTCCACGCCGCATTTTGGGAGGCTGCCATGACCAGGCTTTCTGTCGCCGCTACCGCGCTCTTCCTCGCTTCGACCGCAATTGCCCACGCGGGTAGCGCAATCTCCTTCGAGATCGACGGGCAGCGCATCCATATCCAGGCGCCGCGAAACTGCGCCTCGCTGGACTGCATCACCATCGTGGCGCCCGGCCTCTCGAACAAGCCGATCAGGCTGAACAATATCAACCTCAACGGTATTGGCTCTAAGGACGATGACGACACCGCCTCGTCGAGCGCGCCGACCGCCGCGCCGCTGGCGCCCGCCGCACAGCAACCGGCGCCGCAGCCACAGATTCAGGCGACCATTGCCGCCGCTCCGATCGTGACTGCGCCGCCTGCGCCGGCCACGAGCGCTGCCTCACCGACCACCACCGCGGCTGTCGCTGCCAATGTCACACCACAGGCAGCGCCCATCGCACCGCCGGCTCCCATTGCCGCCCCGGTCACGCCTGCGCCGGCACCCGTTGCGGCGGCGCCCGCCCCTGCTCCGACCACACCGCTCGGCGTGTGGGCGACCGAGGAGAACAAGGGCAATGTGCGTGTCGAACAATGCGGCGCCAATCTCTGCGGCTATGCCGAAACGACCAACGAGAAGATCCTGATCAACATGCAGCCTGACGGCGCCAAGTGGAGCGGCCGCATCCACGATCCCGATTCAGGGCGCAACTACGACTCCACCATTGCGATGAAGGGCCCGAACCTGCTCCGCGTGCAGGGCTGTGCCTTCGGCGGCATGTTCTGCGGCGGCCAGACCTGGAAGCGCGTGAGTTGATGCGCAAGAGTTCGCTGCCTCCCCCGAGGAGCTTGCCAAGCAAGCGTCCAAGGCGAGGCCCCAACGCAATCGGGCCTGCATGGTTCGCGGCGGGCGCCTGCGCGCCTCCTGACCATGAGGGTTGACAATCAGGCAGCATGTTAACGATGTTCATCCGCCGTTCAGCCACCTCCGGCTGAAATCGGCTGATCTCGCCTCGTGTCTTCACCGGGACCTCAATGTGGCTTTGATGCTGGCTTGGCGCCGCTGCGTGCTCGCGCTTCCGCTGCTGGTTATGTCGCTGGCGGGCGCGACGGACGCACGCGCATCCGACGCGACCCTGCTCGCGCAGGCGCAGCCGGCGCCACAGGCGACGCCGACACCGTCTCCTTCGCCAACATCAGTGACACCGGCACCTGACGCGCAAACCGCCGCGCCCGAAGAGCCGATCGGCAACGTCGCCACGGTGACGGGGATCGCCACGGTGATCCGCGACAAGAATTCCTATCCGCTGAAGGTGCGCGACGACGTCTATCTCAATGATGTCGTGCAGACCGCCTCGAACTCCTCGCTCAGCATCGCCTTCAACGATTCCACCACGTTCAATCTGTCGGCCAGCGCCAAGATCACGATCGACAACTACGTCTATGAGGACAGCGGCAAGCAGAACTCGGCGATCTTCGACGTCGGCAGGGGCACCGTCGCCTTTGTCGCCGCAGCGGTGGCGAAGACCGGCGACATGAAGATCACGACGCCGACCGCGACGCTCGGCATCCGCGGCACCACCGGCGTCATCGACGTGCCCGCGAACGCAAGTGCTGCGACGGCAGCGACCAACAACGTCAACATCAAGCTCTATCCTGATGCCGATGGCAGGGTCGGCCACATCGATGTCAACGACCGCACCAGCGGCGTGCGCCTCGGCGCGCTGACGCAAGGCGCCAGCGGCTTTGCGATCCGGCCCGGGACAGGCGGCGTGCGCTTTGCTGCGGTGCCGATCACGATTGCTCCCCAACAGGTCGCACGCGACCGCGCCTTCGTGAGCGAGGTGCATCAGGCGCAGACCGCCGGCCGGCAGATTGTCACCGAGCAGCGCGAATTCCGCAGGGCCAATCCAAGCGCGACCCCGCGTATTCCGCGGCCGGCCCAGCCGGCTCAACCGCAGCAACAGCCGCGGCCGAACGCTCAGCCCGGACAGCAGCCGCAGCGGCCGAACGGCCAGCCGGGGCAGAACAATCGTCCGGGTCAGCAGCAACAACCGGGTGCGCCGAACCGCCAGGGCACGCAGCAGCCGCAGCGCCAAGGACAGGGCGGCGCGGGTCAGCCGGGCACGCCGCGCACCGGGCAAGGCCAGCAACAGGGCGCGCCGCGCGCCGGGCAGACGACGCCGGGCGGCGCGACCAATCCGCAAGCGCCGCGCAGCGGGCAGGCTCCGTCGTCGCAACCGGGCACGACGCCGCAGCAAGGCGCAGCACCCGCGCCGCAGTCGCCACGCAGCGGCCAGCAGGGTCAGCCGACCCCGCCCGCCGTCCAGCCGCAGCAAGGCGGCATGCAGCGGCAACCCGGATTGCAGCGCCTGCCGGGCCTGCAACGGCCCGCACCACGCAAGCCCGTGCGACCGCCGAAGGAGAAGAAGGAGCGGAGATAGTGCGCTTCCCTTCTCTCCTTGCGGGGGAAGGTGGCGCGAAGCGCCTGATGAGGGGTCGCTGTCCTCGTACTCCAACTGAGAGATGAATTCGTGGAGAGAGACCCCTCACCCGGCTTCGCGTTCCGCGAAGCCACCTCTCCCGCAAGGGGAGAGGGTGCAGGGTCACTGCGGCGCGCGCGCGCGAGAGAGAGAGAGAGAGAGAGAGAGAGAGAGAGAGAGAGAACCAGCTTACGCTTCGCCGCGAAGCCAAGCCTTTACCTTTTGCAACAGACCGTGGCGCAGCTCTTCGACGGAAGCCGCCTCGGCGGGCGTCAGCGTCCGCATCGCGGCGTCGACGTCGTCCATGGCAAGTGGCGGCGTGGCTTCCGCTTCACTCGGCACAAGTCCGGCGGCGGCGAGCGCGATCGGACCGACATGCAGGAGGAACGCACGCTCATATTCGCGCGACAGCCGCGCGGCCGCATCCTCCAGCGTCAACCAGTCGACCGCCTTGATGTCGTTCATCAGCTTGCGGACCGGACCACCGTCCGCTTCCATGCGCCAGAAATGCACGATCTTGGAGCGGCCGCCGGATGGATAGGCGAGCGTGCCCAGGAATTCGTGGATGGCGACGTCGTGCCCAGTCTCTTCCAGCACTTCGCGGTGCGCGGCTTCCTTCGGAGTCTCGTCATCGTCGAGCTTGCCTTTCGGCAAAACCCATTCATTGCGCTTGCGCTGGCGCACCACGGCGATCAGCGGCGCGTCACGCCGCAGCACAATTCCCCCTGCCGCCAGAACCGGCGCCCGTGCCATCCGTCGTTACCCGCCGTGTCGAAAGAATCGCCCTCGCGGACGATATAGGTCGCCGACACGGCAGAATGAAGACTTAGTGGAGCATGATCTCCGCGCCGACGCGTTCCGCGGGTGTCGCGAGGGAAAACCGGTATCCACTTTGCGCTAACGCGGCCCTACGGGTCGGATCATGCTCTATTTCTTCTGAGCAGCGCCTGCCCCGCACGGATGCGCGTACCCTCGGCAATCCCCTCGCAGAAGGTAAAATCGCCGGGTGCCAGGATGATGATGGTCGAGCCGTGCTCGAACCAGCCGAGCTCCTCGCCTTTCTTCACGTTGACGTCGCACGGGAAATTGACCGGGCCGCGGGTCTGCGCATTCAGCACCATATCCAGGAAGTGCAGGCGGATGCTCGCGACGAGAATGGCCGCCACCGGCACCAGCGTCACCGCCTCGCCGGTTGACAAATGCGTGCGGATCACCGCGCGCTCGTTCTTGCAGAAGAGGCGCTCGACCCGCTTCAACGCGATCGGGTTGACGTTCCAGACATCGCCATGGATCAGCGTGACCCGCTCGACATGCGCGTCATACGGCGCATGGAAGCGGTGATACATGCTCGAGGTCAGCCGCAGCGTGACAAAGGAGCCGTTGCGATGCTGCTCGACCAGCGTGGGATCGCCGAGGAGATCGAGTAGAGAATAAGGCGCGCCCTTGACCTGGAACAGTTCAGTGTCGGCGATCTTGCCGTGCGCGCCGACGATGCCGTCGGAGGGACTGGCAACGATCGCGGGATCCGGTTCAAAGGGACGCAAGCCCGGCCTGAGCTCCCGCGTGAAGCAATCGTGCAGGCTCTTGAAATGGGTCTTGCGCGCCTCCGACAGGTCGAGGTCGGAGAACAGCTTCCACAGCGCGATCGAGCCGTCGCGCACCAGCGGGTTCTCGATCTTGGAGAACCAGCCCATGAAGCGGGTCAGCGCGGCGCGAGGAATGCGGTTGGTCAGCAGGAAATTGAGGTCTTCCTGCTGGGTGAAAGAGGCGATGAGGGCTTTGACTGTCATGAATCTGTCAGCAGGTCCGGTTAGCGCTTGTTGTCATGGAAACGACACTCCCGATTCTCTCATTGTCCGTGGCCGCCGCAGCGTCCGCTGCCGCCGCCTTCCCGAAGATCAAGGCGCGGATCGAACTCTCCCGCGCCAAGCACCGCTCGCTCTCGGGGCATTCCAAGATGTCGCGCCGGGTGGCGCGGCTGATCCCGTTCTACGAGTTCGAGGGCGACGACTATTTCGCCTGTGACGGCGCGCCGGGGAATATCGCGGCGCAGCGACACGACGGCTTCTTCCGCCTCGCCGGTCTCTACGCAGCGCGCTACGCCAAGGGCCGCGCGTTGACCGAGGAGGCGGCGGAACGAATCTCCGATCTCCAATTCACCGAAAGCTACCGCGTGCCGTTCCAGTTCTCCCGCCTCGTGCGCGAGAACCTGGGCACGTCGAGCTTCATGCAGTCGTCGAATGGCGTCACCGTCACCGATCTCGACGGCAACGTCTCCTACGACCTCACGGGCTCCTACGGCGTCAATATCTTTGGCAACGACTTCTACAAGGAGTGCATCGGGGAAGGCGAGAAGCGCGCCCATGCTCTCGGTCCTGTGCTCGGTCCCTACCACCCCGTGATCGCCGAGAACGTGACGCGGCTCTGCCAGATCTCCGGTCTCGACGAGGTCTCCTTTCACATGTCCGGCACCGAAGCCGTCATGCAGGCGGTGCGCCTTGCGCGCTACCACACCAAGCGCACGCACCTCGTCCGCTTCGCCGGCGCCTATCACGGCTGGTGGGGCGACGTGCAGCCCGGCGTCGGCAATCCCATTGCTGCGCACGAGACATACACGCTTGCCGAGATGTCGCAAAAGACGCTGCACGTGCTGCGCACGCGACGCGACATCGCCTGCGTGCTGGTCAATCCGCTCCAGGCGCTGCATCCGAACGCGAACGCGCCCGGCGATTCCTCGCTGGTCGACAGTTCGCGCGGCGGCAATTTCGACCGCGAAGCCTATACCGCCTGGCTGAAGAAGCTGCGCGAGGTCTGCACCGAGCGCAGCATCGTGCTGATCTTCGACGAGATATTTGTCGGCTTCCGTCTCGCTCCCGGCGGCGCCCAGGAATATTTCGGCGTGCGCGCCGACATGGTGACCTACGGCAAGAGCCTTGCCGGCGGCCTGCCCGTCGGCGTGGTCTGCGGCCCCAAGGACCTGATGCGCCGCTTCCGCGACGACCGCCCGGCCGATGTCTGCTTTGCCCGCGGCACCTTCAACTCCCATCCCTACGTCATGACGGCGATGGACGAGTTCCTGAGCCGGCTCGCAAGCCCGAACTTCCGCGCGATCTATGACGGGTTGGATGGGACCTGGAACGGCCGCGCGCAAAAGCTCAACCAGATGCTGAGCGAGGCCGACCTGCCGGTGCGTGTCGCCAACCTGTCCTCGATCTGGACGGTGAAGTACACCACACCGTCGCGCTACAACTGGATGCTGCAATACTACCTGCGCGCCGAAGGCCTCGCCTTGAGCTGGGTCGGCACCGGCCGGTTGATCTTCAGCCTCAACTACACCGACGCCGACTTCACCGAGGTTGCCGAACGTTTCGTCCGTGCCGCGCAGAAGATGAAGGCCGACGGCTTCTGGTGGCACGATGCCGGTCTCACCAACAAGCGCATCAAGCGCCAGATCCTGAAAGAGATGCTGGCCAAGCGCTTCGGGCGCTGAGAATTCTTCTCCCTCTCCCCGCTCCGCAGCCGCCGCTTCAACAAGTTCGATGTCGTCCCTGCGCAGGCGGGGACCCATAACCCGAGGCAGCAGTTGTGGCGCGAGATAGAGTTTAGCTATCTTCGCCAAACACGATCCTGGGGTTATGGGTCCCGAGCTCGCGCTTTGCGCGCGCCGGGACGATGATGTTCTCCGCCATGTGCGCTCCAGCCTCTCCCCGCAGGCGAGAAAAAGCGAAGAAGCTACAGCGCCTTCGACAAAGACGTGGATGCCCGGGACAAGCCCGGGCATGACGTAACCGTTGGACATCGGAGTGTTCGGTGAGGACGGCGCGCTCAGGCGTGCTGCTCTTCGAGCGTATGCTCGGGGATGAGGCCCAGCGTGTGCTCGGGGTTGAGGTGCAGGCCAGGGTCCATCAGTTCGCCGCGCATCAGCGCCAGCGGAGCACTGCGGTAGAGCATGAGGTCGTGGAACGGGTCGGTCAGGATCTTGGTCATCCAGACGAGGCCGGTCTCGACATCGCGAATGAAGAACAGGTGCACGGTGCGGAACAAGAGGCCGCCGGCGCCAACCGCGAGCCAGATCTTTGCAACCTGCCGCATGAAATCCGTCGCACTCGCGAATGGCTTGAACAGGCCGAACAGCGTGGGATCGAGGAACAGCACCAGCGGCGACAGCGCCCAGATCGCCATCAGCACGACCTTGCGCTGAAGGTTGTAGCCGACCTTAATCTCTTCCTTGTGCTCGTGCGTCGCCTGGTTGATGTGGTCGTACCCCTTCGGTTCGAAGAAGAAGTGACCGGCCTGGCGCGAGGTCATCGACACCAGCCAGCCGACCAGGCCGGAGACCACAGGATCGACGAACAGCCAGAGATAAGCGAACAGGAAGCTCGCCGCGCTGACGAAGTGCAGGCTCTGATTGATGCGGCTGTGATGATAATAGCGGTGATCGTCCCAGCGCTGGATGCGGAGCTGCTCAAGGAATTCTTTGATCATTCTTTCCCCCAAAGGCTTCGGGTGAGGAGATACAGGGATTCGATGTAGGGCGTGTGACATCATCATTTTGTCATGTGACGATGTGCGCGACGCGGTGACGCATAAACGCGTGGAGCTGTCGGTTCAGGCCGCTTTGGCGACCTGAACCTTGCGGAAGCGGACCAGCGAGAAATGGCCGAGCGGCGGAATCAGGCGGCGCTCGGCAAGCTCCATGCCATGCGCGCTCGCGAGCCACTTCGCGTAACGCGACCAGGCGAACTCGGCGGTGCGGAAGCCGAGGTGACGCACCACCGGCTGGAGCTTCTGCTCGATGAAGCGGCGCATGCCGGCATCCGCGCTGACGCGGGTCAGGATGATCAACTCGCCACCGGGACGCAGCACGCGCGCGAACTCATCCAGCGCGACTTCCGGATTGGGCACGGCGGTGACGACATATTGCGCCATCACGACGTCGAAGCAGTTGTCGGGAAACTCGAGCTTCTCGGCATCCATCACCGCGAGGCCCTCGACGTTCTTCAACTTGAGTTCGCTGACGCGGCGGCGCGCCTTGTCGAGCATGGCCTCAGAAATATCGGTGCCGAAGATGCGGACGTTCGGCGCATACATCGGCAGCGAGATGCCGGTGCCGACGCCGACCTCGAGCACGCGGCCGCCGAGCTTGTTGGTCGCCGTGATCGCGGCCTGCCGGCCCTTGGCGAACACGCCGCCGAACACGAGGTCATAGACCGGTGCCCACCGGTCATAGGCCTGCTCGACCGTGCCGCGGTCGAGGTCGAGCTGCTGCGAGTCTTCAAACTTCATGATCTTGGCCATTAGCAAAGTCCCGTTTGGTTCAGATATTGGTGGTCAGCCGCGCACCGGCCGCCGCGCCATGACGGGCGTCGGGCGCAGCGAGCGGCTGGGCTGGAGTGAGGTGAGGTTGCCGACGAACTGACGCGCACTGTTTTCCCAGGATCGCGCCAGCGCGAAGTTGCGACAGGTCTCGCGCGACATGGTGAGCGCGCGCAGGCACGCGGCGCGCAAATCGTCATCGATCGCTCCGATCGGATGATCCGCGATGACGTCCTTCGGACCCGTCACCGGAAACGCTGCGACCGGCGTGCCGCAGGCGAGCGCCTCGAGCTGCACCACGCCGAAGGTGTCGGTAAGGCTCGGAAACACGAAGACGTCGGCAGCCGCGAGATGCGAGGTGAGATCGGCGCCCTTCTTCTCGCCAAGGAACACAACGTCGGAATATTTCCTTTCGAGCTGCGCCTTCTGCGGGCCATCGCCGACAACGACCTTGGTGCCGGGCAGATCGAGCGAGAGGAACGCGTCGAGATTCTTCTCCACCGCAACGCGCCCCATCGCCATGAAGATCGGCCGAGGCAGGTCGAGCTGTGCAGGATGATCGGGATGAAACAGCGTGGTGTCGACGCCGCGGGTCCAGAAGCCGAGCCGCTTGAAGCCGCGTTCGGAGAGCTCCTGCCGCAGCGACGGCGTCGCCACCATTGTCATGGCGGCGGCATCGTGGAAGTGCCGCAGCACGGCGTAGCCTACGCTGGCCGGAATACCGGTGCGCACCGAAACGTATTCCGGAAAGCGCGTGGTGTAGGAGGTGGTGAAAGCAAGCCCGCGCTTGCGGCAATAGCTGCGCGCCGCCCAGCCAATCGGACCTTCGGTTGCGATGTGCAGCGCTTCCGGAGCTGCCGCCTCGATCCGCCGCGCGATCTCGGTGCGGCTCGGCAGCGCGATGCGCAGGCCCGGATAGGTCGGCAACGGCAGCGAAGAAAAGCCATCCGGCGTCAGGAAGTCGATCTCGACATCGAGGGCTCTGGCCGCATTCGCCAGCGAGGTCAACGTTCGCACCACACCGTTAACCTGCGGATGCCAGGCGTCAGTCGCGATTAATACCCGCATGGGAAAATCCCGAGAGTTTGATGATTCTCGGCTTTCGACCATCAACCATGGATATTTCAGGCGTGTGACGTCACAGAAGTGTCGACCCACTGTTTTGTTCGTTAACGGGTCCGCACAGCCACGAAACTGTCATGAAACAATCCTTGCCGCGACGAAACCGTTTTCGATTTCCCGCGCAAACGTCCCGAAACTTCTCGCCGTTACGAGTTTAGGCAACGGAGCACCGGTAGCGGTGCCGCGGTGATCAAAAACACCGATCAAACAGGGGCGATCAATGTTGAATCTGGACACGTTCAAGACGTATTCGCGCGCCATTGCCTTCGGTGCTGTTGCGATCTCCGCGATCGCGTTTGCCGGCCCGGCACACGCCGCACCCGTGCAGCTCTTCCCCTTCTTCGCGCCGCCTCCCGGCTTCGCCGCGCCGCAGCCGCTGCAACCCTATCAGCCCTATCAGCCGGCACCGTCCTATCAGAGCGCGCCGTCGGAGGATCAGGACAGCGTCGAGATGCCCGCCCGCTTCCGCCGCCAGGTCGTCAGCTATGCGACGCGCGAGGCCCCCGGCACCATCATCATCGATACGCCCAACACTTATCTCTATTACGTGCTCGGGAACGGCCAGGCCGTGCGCTACGGCATCGGCGTCGGCCGTGACGGCTTCACCTGGTCAGGCACCCAGTCGGTGACCAAGAAGGCGGAGTGGCCGGACTGGACCCCGCCGCCGGAAATGATCGCCCGCCAGCCTTATCTGCCGCGCCACATGGCCGGCGGTCCCGGCAACCCATTAGGGGCGCGCGCCATGTATCTCGGCGGCACCATCTACCGCATCCACGGCACCAACGCCCCCGAGACGATCGGCAAGCACGTCTCCTCCGGCTGCATCCGCCTGACCAATGAAGACGTCACCGACCTCTACTCCCGCGTCAACGTCGGCACCAAGGTCGTCGTGCTCCCCATGACCGACCGCCGCGCAGACCTCGGCAGCGCGACGCGATAGCGGCCATCGTTTCCTCGTTACGGCAATGGATGTGCGACGGCGCGTCTTGCGGCGCCTTGGCAGACGATCTGCAGGATTCGGTAGGTCTAATTTGCTATCGCGACCCGCATGAGCGGCTTGTCCGCCGAAGCTCGACGAAGAGCGAATGCGGAAGCGGTATGCGACACCAGCTACGCGGATGTCGTTTCGCTCATCCGGGCGACAGGTCAGCCGCCGAGCACGCGGTCCACCATCTGGCCGGAGAGGCCGAGATAGTTGGCGGGATCGCAGTGGCGGCGGATGGCATCGATGCCGCCGAGCGCGGTCACGATCTCGGGCACGCCGGAGAGGATGTCGGCGAGGTCGCCGCCGCCCTCGATGGCCTTGCGGCAGGCATCATAGACGACGTCATGTGCGTGCTGCCGGCCAAGCTTCGGCGCAGCGGCCATCATCACGGCCTCGGCCACGATGAGGCCGTGCGTCAGGCCGAGATTTTCGCGCATGCGCTGCTCGTGCACGACGAGGCCGGCCAGCATGAATTTCGCATTGGCGAGCGAGGACGCCGTGAGCAAAAAGCTCTCCGGCAGCGACACCCATTCGAGATGCCAGGGACCGGTCGCACGCTCGAAATCATGGATCATGCCGTCGAGCATGGTGGCCACATGCTGGCGCACCGCCTTGGCGGCGGCGAGCATCAGCTCGCTGGAGATCGGGTTGCGCTTCTGCGGCATGGTGGAGGACGCGCCGCGGCCATGCACGAACGGCTCGGAGAGCTCGCCGAATTCGGTCGCGCACATCAGCATCACGTCGGTGGCGATCTTGCCGAGCGTGCCGGTGATGAGGCCGAGCAGCGTCACCGCTTCCGCGATGCCGTCGCGCGCCACGTGCCAGGTGATCGGCGGCTGGTTGAGGCCGAGCTCCTCGCAGAACAGGCGCTGCATCTCGAGGCCGCCGTCTCCGACGGAGGCGAGCGTGCCGGCTGCACCGGAAAACTCGCCGAGCAGGATGCGCGGCCGCGCCTGGTCGACGCGGTCGATGTGGCGGTCGATCGAGGACAGCCAGATCGCGACCTTGTAGCCGAAGGTCACGGGCAGCGCCTGCTGGAGATGGGTGCGGCCCGCCATCGGCGTATCGCGATGCTTGCGCGCGAGATCGGCGAGGATCGTGCGCAGCTCCTTCAGGTCGCGCGCAACGATGTCGAGCGCGGCGCGGATCTGGAGCACGTTGGCGGTGTCCATGATGTCCTGCGTGGTCGCGCCCCAATGGACATAGCGGCCGGCCTCGCCCGCGGCCTCGGAGAGCTGATGGACCAGCGGCAGGATCGGATAGCCGACGATCTCGGTCTCGTGGCGGAGCTTGTCGTAATCGAGCTTGATGCTGCGGGAGGCGGCATCGATCGCGGCCGCGGCGTCCTTCGGCACGACGCCGGCGCGGGCCTGCGCCCGGGCAAGCGCGGCCTCGGTTTCCAGATAGCGCCCGACCAGCGCTTCATCTGAAAACACCGCGCGCATCTCGCCGGTACCAAACATGTCGCGGAACAGGAGGGAATCGAAGACCGTGCTCGCCATAGCGCTTCCTCTCTATTATGTTCGTACATAGATTTATGTACGAACATAATGGACGAGTCAAGAGGCCTTGCCTGGAGCCGCTGACTCACGTCCTCATGCCGGCCCTGGAGAGGGTACTTTGGAAACCAGATATGCCTTTGTCGCGAGGGAGTTGACGGAAGCCATCGCGAGCGGCCGCTATCCGGTCGGCTCGCTGCTTCCCAACGAGCTCGACCTTGCCGAGCAGTTTTCGGTGAGCCGCTCGACCGTTCGGGCCGCCATGCGCGAGCTCCAGGCCATGGGCCTCGTCAGCCGCAAGAAAAGCGCCGGAACGCGCGTTGAGGCGACCAGCGCGCAACGCGCCGGCGGCGCATTCGCGCAGTCGCTCGGCTCGATCGAGGCGATCCAGCAATTCGGCGTCGAAACCGAGCGCGACATCCAGGAAATCGGAGAGACCGTGGCCGACAATGCGCTCGCCGCAAAGCTCGGGTGCAAGCCGGGAAGCCGCTGGCTGAGCATCTCGAGCCTGCGCCGCGTACCGGGAGAGCGCAGTGCGCCGCCGATCTGCTGGACCGACGTCTACATCGACGCATCGCTGGCGGAGAAGATCACGCCGCGGCTCAAGCAGTACCGCGGCATCTTCGGCGACCTGATAGAAACCGTCACCGGCCGGCGCATCGTAGAAATCCGGCAGGACATTGCGGCCTGCGGGCTGCCCGAGCACATCGCAGCTCCCCTCGCTGCAAGGACGGGCGACCATGCGCTCGCAATCCGCAGGCAATACATGCTGAGCCCCGGCACGCTGGTGGAGATCTCGCTCAGCTATCATCCCGCCGACCGCTTTCAATATTCGACGCGGCTGACGCGCCAGGAGGACCCCGAGGCCTGATGCGATCGCGACGGCGCATGCCGTGCGAAAGCGACACCAGGCGAGACGGATGACAATCAAAGGTTGCCTTTGGTGCAACCCGTATGGTCAATTCGCCGGACGAGGAACGTCAGCATGAAAAAGATTGTTCTCGGATATCGCGATCGCGCCGCCGAGCTTAAGGGCATTCTCTTAACTGACGACTCCGCCGCCAGCCCCCGCCCCGGCGTGGTGTTGTTCCCGGACGCGCGCGGCATCGGCACGCATGCGATTGCGCGCGCCGAGCGACTCGCTGCGCTTGGCTTTGTCGTGCTCGTGGCCGATCTCTACGGCGACGGCAAGACGGCACCCGATGTGCCGCAGGCGATCGAGCTGATGAACGGCTTGCGCGCCGACACCGCGCGCTGGCGCGAGCGGGCCGAGGCGGCGCATTTGGCGCTTGCCGGGCACGACCCGGTCGACGCCACGAAGCTCGCCGCGATCGGCTATTGCTTCGGCGGCAGCACGGCGCTGGAGCTGGCGCGGACCGGCGCGAACCTTGCGGCCGTCGTGAGCTTCCATGGCGGTTTCCCGAGCGAGCGGCCGGAGGATGCCGCGAACATCAAGGCGAAAGTGCTGGTGTGTCACGGTGCAGCGGATGCGCTGGTCTCCCTGACGCAGCTTGCGAATTTTGCGCGCGAGATGCGCGCGACCAGCGTCGATTGGCAGGCCCATGTCTATGGCGGCGCGGCGCACGGATTCACCAACCCCGAGCTCATTGACGCAAGCATACCGAACCACGCCTATCATGCAGACGCGGATCGCCGCTCCTGGGCGGCGATGCTCGGCCTGTTCGATGAAGTCTTTGCAACGGCGATGCGCTGACTTGGAGGCGAAAGCAGGACATGCCGTCAGGGGACCACAACACTGCCGTCGTCAGGCTGCTCGCGCCGGCGGATGCGGCGAGTTATCGACAGATCAGGCTGGAAGCGCTCGAAGCGCATCCGGGGGCCTACTCCAGCGTGCTCGTACGCGAGAAGGAGATGGCGCTTTCCTGGTTCGAGGAGCGCCTCAAAACCTCTGACGTTTTTGGCGCCTTCATCGAACAGGTGTTGTGCGGCGTCGCCGGCTTTCGCCGCCAGGATGGGACGAAGACCGCGCACAAGGCAATGCTCTGGGGCATGTATGTGCGGCCGGCGGCACGCCGTTTCGGCGTCGGGCGCCGCCTCGTCGAGGCCGTCGTGTCGCATGCGGCACAACAGGTCGAACAGCTTCAGTTGTCGGTCGTCAGCGACAACGAACCCGCCCTGCGTCTTTATACCCGTGCCGGATTCGTCGAATACGGTCGCGAACCGAAGGCGCTCAAGCAGGACGGCCGGTATTTCGACGAGATCTTGATGAAGCTGTTCCTCGACGCGAGCGCCGAATGAAGGAAGCACAACTAACAACTCTGCTCGACGGCGGCAGGTATTTCGAGGCGCCGCGCTGGCATGCGGGGCGGCTCTGGTTCGTCGACTGCATGGCGCGCACCCTGCTCAGCGTCGGTCCGTCGGGCGATCGCACGCAACATGCCAGCTTCGACGACGTGCCTTGCGGCACCGGAGTTCTGCCGGATGGCAGGCTGGTGGTGCTCACCATGTTCCGCAAGCGCCTGCTGGCCCATGCCGACGGCGCGCTCTCGCTTTATGCCGATCTGTCCGGCATTGCCGCCGGCACGATCGACGACATGATCATCGACGGGCTCGGACGCGCCTATGTCGGTGATCTCGGCTTCAATCTGCCGCCGCCTCCCGATCGCGGCGCCGATGGGCGCATCATCCTGGTGACGCCGGACGGCCAGGCGCGCATCGTCGCCGAAGGGCTGCGCTTTCCCAACGGGATCGCAATCTCGGAAGATCAGGACAGGCTCGTCGTCGCCGAGATGGACGGCGAATGCCTCGCAGACTACGAGATCGGCAGCGACGGCAGCCTGCATTTCCGCCGCCGGCTTGCTTGCGGGAAGGAGCCGGATGGCATCTGCCTCGATCGCGACGGCGCCGTCTGGGTCGCGTCCTATGGTGAAGACGCCTTCATCAGGATCGATCGCGATGGACGCGAGCGGCAGCGCATCAGCGTTCCCGGCCGCCGCGGCATTGCATGCGCGCTCGGCGGTGCCGACCGCAGAACGCTGTTCTGCATCAATGCGGCAACATCGCCGGAGGAACTGAGACAAGGGAAATCGTCGGCGCGAATCGATATCGTCGAGGTGGAGACGCCGGGATCGGGCTATCCCTGATCCATCACATATTGCCGCCCGGCGCCCGCCGCCCCAATTCCACCCCATCGCCGCGCTCTAGCGCGGCTGTCACCCGCCCTGTAGACTCCCGCAACGGGGCGTTTCGGGGGATTGATGCGTTTGACGTTGAACTTGAAGACTATCCTGATTGCGATCGCGGTGATCGCGGCGTCGTTTTTCGTGAGCCTGAAGGCCATGGACTGGCTGTCGCCGCGCGGCGCAGGTACAGCGCCCGCCGTCACGCAGTTGCCGCCGCTGCCGCCGGTCTCCAAGAGCTCGATCGTGGTCGCGCCGGTTGCCATCGCGCTGTCGGCGATCCGCGAGGCCGCCGACAGGAGCACCCCGCGCAATTTCACCGGCAAGGCCGACAATCCGATCTCACAGATCCTCCAGAACGCCGATATCGGCTGGACGGCATCGCGCGGGGCGATTGCCGCAAGCGGCGACAAGGACGTGCTGACGATGTCGACTCCCCTGACCGGGAAGCTCAACGTCACGGGATCGCTGTCCGCCAAGGCCACCGGCGCGCTCGGCGAGGCGCTCGGCAGCATGCTCGGCAACAACGCCGCCAAGCAGATCGGCGCCGTGAACATCAAGAACCTGAATGCCAGTGCCGAGATCAAGGGCAACGTGGTCATCACTTCGCGCCCGAAACTCGCCGCCAACTGGCACCTCGAGCCAAATCTCGGCGCGCAGGTCAATCTCGGCGACACCAACCTCGCGGTCGCCGGCGCCAAGGTCAACGTGCCGGCGCAGGTCAAGCCGCTGATCGACAAGACCGTCAACGATCAGCTCAACGTTGTCGCCGAGCGCATCCGCAACGATCCGAGCCTGCGTGAGAATGCGAAGGCGCGATGGATCAAGGCCTGCCGCTCGATGCCGCTGCAAGGCTCGGGGTCCTCGGCCGCATTGCCGCCGCTCTGGCTGGAAATGAAGCCGATCCGCGCGATCGCGGCCCAGCCGCGCGTCGATGCGCAGGCCGTCACGCTGCTGCTCGGCATCGAGGCCGAGACCCGCGTCACCACGGCCCAGACCAGGCCCGAGTGCCCGTTCCCGGAGAAGATCTCGATCGTGCCGCCGACTGGCACCGGCGTGAACATCGGCGTGCCGATCGACGTACCCTTCACCGAGATCAACAAGCTCATCGCAGCCCAGATGGTCGGCCATACCTATCCGGAAGACGGCTCGGGTCCGGCCGACGTCACCGTCAAAAGCGTCAACGTCATTCCCTCGGGCGACCGGCTGCTGATCTCGCTTCTGGTGCGCGCCACGGAGAAGAAGAGCTGGTTCGGCCTCGGCGCCGAGGCCACCGTGCACATCTGGGGACGGCCGATGCTCGACCAGGCGCAGCAGACGCTGCGGCTCGCCGACATCCAGCTCGCGGTGGAATCCGAGGCGGCGTTCGGACTGTTAGGGGCGGCGGCGCGCGCGGCGGTGCCGCACCTCCAGCAAGCGCTATTGCAGAAGGCGACGCTCGACCTGAAGCCGATCGCCGCCAACGCACGCGACAAGATCGCGACGGCGATCGCCGACTACCAGAAGACCGAGGACGGCCTGCGCGTCGAGGCCAATATCGACAGCCTGACGCTCGCCGACATCGCCTTCGATTCCAAGACGCTCCGCATCATCGCGGAAGCCGGCGGCTCGCTGAACGTGTATGTGACCAAGCTGCAGGGGATGTAATCGCTACTCCCTCCCCCAGTTCTTGCGGGGAGAGGGGCTGCTCCCACGCGAACGGAGGCCGATGGATTCGCGAAGAGTCCTCCTCACCCGTATCGCATCTTCGATGCGATACGGCGTCTCCCCGCAAGGGGAGAGGCAAAGGAACACCGCATCCCCTTCCCTTTTTGCATCCGGCCATGACGGGGATCGCTTAGCTGCAGCCGCCGATAGCCGCTAGAACTGTTCCCGTACAACGAAACCCAAATAAGAACGCTCAGGGAGAACACCATGCATAAACTGTTTGCCGCGGTCGCGGCGTCCCTCGCCCTTGCGGCCAGCGGCGGCGCCGCGCAGGCGCAGATTTCCAACGACGTCGTCAAGATAGGCGTACTTACGGACATGTCGAGCCTCTATGCCGACGCCACCGGCAAGGGCTCGCTCGCAGCGGTGCAGATGGCGGTCGCCGACTACGGCGGCAACGTTGCCGGCAAGCCGGTCGAGGTGGTCGCTGCCGACCACCAGAACAAGCCCGACGTCGGCGTCAACATCGCGCGCAACTGGTACGACAACGAGAAGGTCGATGCGATCTTCGACGTGCCGACCTCCTCGGTGGCGCTGCCGATCTCCGCGCTGACGCGCGAGAAGAACAAGATCAACATCAATTCCGGCGGCGGCTCGTCGGACATCACCGGTGTTGCCTGCTCGCCCAACACCGTGCACTGGACCTATGATACCTATGCGCTGTCGAACGTCGCCGGCAAGGCGATGGTGAAGCGCGGCGAGGACACCTGGTTCTTCGTCACCGCCGACTACGCCTTCGGCCAGGCGCTGGAGCGCGACGCCGCCAACGTCGTGAAGGAAAGCGGCGGCAAGGTGCTCGGCGACGTCCGCCATCCGCTCAACTCCTCCGACTTCTCATCCTTCCTGCTCCAGGCGCAGGCCTCCAAGGCCAAGGTGGTGGCGCTGGCAAACGCCGGCGGCGACACCACCAATGCGTTGAAGCAGGCATCGGAGTTCGGCCTCACGCAAGGCGGGCAGAAAATGATCGCGCTGCTCCAGGAGATCACCGACACGCATTCGCTCGGCATCAAGGCGACGCAGGGCCTGATCGTCACCGACGCTTTTTATTGGGACATGAACGAGGAAACGCGCGCCTTCTCAAAACGCTTCAACGACAAGGTCGGACACATGCCGAGCATGATCCAGGCCGGGCTCTATTCGGCAACCATGCATTATCTGAAGGCGATCGAGGCCATCAAGACCGACGAGGCGCCGAAGGTGATGGAGCAGATGCGCGCCACACCGATCAACGACTTCTTTGCCAAGAATGGCAAGATCCGCATCGACGGCCGCATGGTGCACGACATGTATCTGTTCGAGGTCAAGAAGCCTGAGGAATCCAAGGGCGAATGGGACCTCTACAAGCTGATCGCCACTGTGCCGGGCGACGAGGCATTCCGCCCGCTCGACAAGGGCGGCTGCCCGCTGGTGGGGCATTGAGCCTCCACAAGCTCCGTCATTGCTGTGCAAGTTCACTAATTCGCTGATCGAATGGTCTGGGTCTGGACCTCGGCAAATTCCTTTGGTGTCTTGCCGCCGAGGGCCTGATGAGGCCTGAAGTTATTGTAGTAGATTACA
>NZ_JBVUBB010000048.1:0-51762 GCF_055791185.1 Bradyrhizobium ingae | reverse complement strand
AATCAGGAACCGCCATTTCTGAAGGTAATTCCGTTCAATCGTCCGATCGAAGCTATTGTCGCGCATCGAACCCTCCCTGCTGGGCTGGATTCGATCACCGAATTAATGAACTTGCACAATTGCGAGCGCAGCGAAGCAATCCAGAAATCTTTCCGCGGAGAGACCCTGGATTGCTTCGCTGCGCTCGCAATGACGGTGATGCAGATTCGCGACACATTCTCCGCTGTCACGCGGAGTTGCCAACCGAGAGCGCTAATCCCCCGACTTCAACCGATACCCGATCCCGGTCTCGGTCAGCACATATTGCGGTCGCTCGGGATCGGCCTCGATCTTCTGGCGGAGCTGACGGACGTAGACGCGTAGGTATTGCGCATCGGTCAGCTCGTCCCACAATTCCTTCAGAAGAAACCGATGCGTCAGCACCTTGCCGGCGTGCTGCACCAGCACCCGCAACAGGTCGTATTCCTTCGGCGACAGCTTTATCTCGCGCTCGCCGACCTTGACGATGCGACGAACGAGATCGACGGAGAGATCGCCGGTACGGAACACCGGGCGCTCGCCCTGGACCTGGAGCTGGTGCCGCAGCGCAGCCCGCAACCGCGCCAAAAGCTCGTCCATGCCGAACGGTTTTGTCAGATAGTCGTCGGCACCGAGGTCGAGCGCCTGCACCTTGCCGGCCTCATCGCCGCGGCTCGACAGCACCACGATCGGTACGCTCTCGTTGCGCGCTCGGATGGTGCGGAGCAGTTCGTGACCCTGGATGTCGGGCAGGCCGAGATCGAGGATGATCAGCGCCGGCTGCTCGGCAAGCTTCTCCAGCGCGGTCTTGCCGTTCGGCGCTTCCAGGATATCGTAACCCTGCGTGGTCAACCCCATCCGCAACAATTTGCGGATCGGCGGCTCATCGTCGATCACCAGGACCTTGATCGGAGTTGCGCTCATGCGGCGGTGTCCAGTGCGTTTGTCTGCGCGGGGATCGGCAGGCGAATGGTCAGCACCGCACCGCTGCGATCCCCGCGGTTCGCCGCCATGATCGTGCCGCCCATCGCCTCCACGAAGCCGCGGGAGATCGCAAGCCCGAGCCCGGTGCCGGGCCGGACATGATCGCCCTTCTGCACGCGATAGAACTTGTCGAACACGCTCTCGAGCTCGCCCGGCGGGATGCCGTCGCCTTCGTCGGCGACCTGGAGCGTGACGCGGTCCTTGTCACGCTGGCTGCGGATTGCAATCGTGGTATCCGGCGGCGAATATTTTGCCGCGTTGTCGAGCAGGTTGAACAGCACCTGCTCGAACAGCACGGCGTCGAGCTCCAGCATCGGCAGGTCGGCGGCAAGCTGAAGCTCCACCTTGTGACGCGTCAGGATCTTGTTCGCCCGCCTTAGCGCACTGCCCACGATCTCGCCGACGTCGTACAGTGCCGTGTTCGGCACGATGGCGCCGGATTCGAGCTTGGTCATATCGAGCAGATTGGCGATGAAGCGATTGAGCCGCTCGGACTCGTCGATCACGGTCACCAGCAGGTCGCGCTTCTCGGTATCGGACAAAGCACCGGCAAGGTCACGCATCGTCGAGGCAGCGCCGAGCACGGAGGCGAGCGGCGTCTTCAGGTCGTGCGAGATCGAAGTGAGCAGCGCCGAGCGCAGCCGCTCGGATTCGACCGTACGCTTGACGCGATCCATGTCCTCGACCAGCAGCACGCGTTCGATCGCGAGCGCGCCCTGGTCGACCAGCGCATCGAGCAGGCGGCGCTGATCGGGCGTCAGCAACGGACCGGTGCGGTCGTTGTCAATGCCGATGACGCCGATCGGGCCGCGCCCGGTGCGCATCGGCAGGAACAGACGCTTTGCGCCGGGCAGCGTGTCGGAGCCTCGGCCGGCAGACCGGTCGTTGCTCCAGGCCCAATTGGCGGCGGCAAGGTCAGCCTGGTCGAGCTCATCCTCGGGCGGATAGCCCGACTTCACCGTCAGCAGTCCCTCCTCCGGCAGCAGCAGCACCACACGAACCTTCAGCATCAGAGCGATCTGGTAGGCGGTCGCCCACAAGACGTCGTCGAGGGTCGCGGTGCCCGCCAGCTTGCGGCTGAAGGCATGAAGCTGTTCGGTCATCCTGATCCGGCCGATCGCGGTATCGGCCTGGGTGCGCACGCGGGCCGCGACGTTGGACACCAGCATCGCGACCACCATGAACAGAACAAACGCCGCAACGTTGGTCGGATCGGTGATCGTGAACGTGTAGATCGGCGGCAGGAAGAAGAAATTGTAGGAAAGTGACGCCACGACGGTCGCGAGCAGCGACGGCCAGAGCCCATAACGCACCGCGACCGCGATCACGGCCGTCAGCAACACGAGATCGACGTTCTCGATGCCGAAGTAAGGCTGGATCAGCTTGGCGGCGCCGAGGCCGACCAGCACGATCCCGAGCGCCTTGAGGTAGGGCCGCGGATCGAACGGCTCGACGCGCGCGGCCGTCTGCACCACCGCCTTCGGCGCCGCCTCATCGGGCAATTCGTCGCCGGAAATGACGTGCACGGTGATGTTGCCGGAACGGCGCACGAGGTCATGCACCACCGAGCCGCGCGTGATCTCGAACCAGCGCGAGCGGGTCGACTTGCCGATCACGATTTGCGTGACGTTATTGCCTTGCGCGAAGTTGATGACATCGTCGGCGATACGACGGCCGACGCCGGGGATCGTCAGCGCCTCGCCGCCGAGCGATTCGGCAAGCCGCAACGTATCGGCGAGCCGATCACGCTCGGCATCCGAGAACTGGAGCGATCGCCGCGTCTCGATCGAGATCGCCGTAAATGGCGCGTGCAGCCGGTCGGACAGCCGCTTGGTGTAGCGCACGAGGCCTGCCGCGCGCGGATCCTCGCTGACGCAGACCAGGATGCGCTCGCCCGCGGCCCAGGGACCGGCGATGGCGTTCGCCTGCATGTGCGTGAGGAGCTGCTCGTCGACGCGCTCGGCCGTGCGCCGCAGCGCCAGCTCGCGCAGCGCCGTGAGATTTCCCGGCGAGAAATAATGCTCCAGCGCCCGCTCGGCCTGCTTGGGCACATAGACCTTGCCCTCCTTCAGCCGCTGGATCAGATCGTCGGGCGTGAGGTCGATCAGCTCGATCGCATCGGCCCGGTCGAACACCGAATCCGGCACGGTCTCGCGCACCCGGACATGGGTGATCTGGGCGACGACGTCGTTCAGGCTTTCGATGTGCTGGATGTTGACGGCGGTGTAGACGTCGATGCCGTTCGAAAGCAGCTCCTCGACGTCGAGATAGCGCTTGGGATGTCGGCTCCCATGCGCGTTGGTGTGAGCGAGCTCGTCGACCAGGACGATTTGCGGCCGGCGTGCAAGCACCGCGTCGAGGTCCATCTCCTCCAAAATCTGCCCGCGGTAGTCGAGTTTCTTGCGCGGAATGACCTCCAGCCCGCGGAGCAGCGCTTCGGTCTCCGCGCGGCCATGGGTCTCAACGAAACCGACGACGACGTCGATCCCCGCCTTGCGCTTGGCGTGTGCGCTTTGCAGCATCTCATAGGTTTTGCCGACGCCTGGGGCGGCGCCGACAAATATCTTCAGCTTGCCGCTCGCGCTCTCCTCCCGGCGCGCTGCCTCCAGCAGCGCCTCGGGCGAAGGACGTTGTTCGGGATCGCGGCGCTCTCGGAACATCAGCGCATTATAATCATCCAGCCACGGGGAGCCTAGGCCGCTACTTGCCGGCGCGGTCGAGCGCCAGGTTCAGCGCCAGCACGTTGACCCGTGGCTCGCCGATCAGGCCGAGCAGGCGGCCCTCGGTGTTGGCCGCGACGATCTGCTTGAGCTGCTCCTCCGACATATTCCGCGCCTTGGCCACACGTCGGACCTGGAATTGGGCGGCTTCCGGCGAGATGTGCGGGTCGAGACCGCTGGCGGATGTCGTGACGAGGTCTTGCGGAACGGGCTGGCTCGGGTTCTCCGCCTTCAGCCTGTCCACATCTTCCTTCAGCCGGTCGGCCAGAGCCCTGCTGGTCGGGCCGAGGTTGGAGCCACCGGAATTCGCAGCGTTATAGGGCGCGGGCACCGTCTTGGTCGAATCTTTCGGATCCGGCGCCAGCGTTGCCGACAAGCGGCCATGGAAATACCTGTCTTCGCCGAACTCCTGCCCGATCAGGGCGGAGCCGATGACCTTGCCGTCTTTCTCGAGCAGGCTGCCTTGCGCCTGGCTTGGGAAGAGCACGCCGGCAATACCGGTCATCGCGAGCGGATAAGCCAGCCCCGTGATGACGGTCAGCGCGACCAGCAGGACGATGGCGGGGCGGATTTCTCTGAGCATGATGTCTCTCCTATTTTCCATCCTTGCGAGCGAAGCGAAGCAATCCAGGCTGTTGCCGTGGAAAGATTCTGGATCGCTTCGTCACCTCGCTCCTCACAATGACGATCAAGCAAGGTGCAAGGCGGTGACCACGAGATCGATCGCCTTGATGCCGATAAAGGGAATGATGATCCCGCCGAGCCCGTAGACCATCAGGTTGCGGCGCAGCAGCGCACCGGCACCGACGGCGCGGTAGGCGACGCCCTTCAGCGCCAGCGGAATCAATGCGATGATGATCAGCGCGTTGAAGATGATTGCCGACAGGATGGCGCTCTGCGGGCTCGTCAGGTTCATGACGTTGAGCACGTTGAGCTGCGGGTAGAACGCCAGAAACATCGCCGGGATGATCGCAAAATACTTTGCGACATCATTGGCGATCGAGAACGTCGTCAACGCACCGCGCGTCATCAGGAGTTGCTTGCCGATCTCGACCACCTCGATGAGCTTGGTCGGGTTGGAATCGAGGTCGACCATGTTGCCGGCCTCGCGGGCCGCCTGCGTGCCCGTGTTCATGGCGACGCCGACGTCAGCCTGTGCGAGCGCCGGCGCGTCGTTGGTGCCGTCGCCGCACATGGCCACAAGCTTCCCCTTGGCCTGCTCGTCGCGGATCAGCTTGAGCTTGTCCTCGGGCGTCGCCTGGGCCAGGAAATCATCGACGCCGGCTTCCGCCGCAATCGCGGCCGCCGTCATCGGATTGTCGCCGGTGATCATGATGGTGCGTATGCCCATGCGGCGCAGCTCGGCAAAGCGCTCGCGGATACCACCCTTGACGATGTCCTTGAGCTGGACGATGCCCAGCAGGCGACCGTCCTTGGCGACCGCTAGCGGCGTGCCGCCCGATTTCGACACCTCATCCGCGATCGCCTGGATTTCCCGTCCGACCTCCGAGAGCGCAGCAGGCTGCATTGCGCGTGCCGTATTGCCCGAAGCGACGAGCGGAGCACCGCCGCCGATATAGTTGAGCATGGCGTCGACCGCTCCCTTGCGCACCGACACGCCACCGGCATCGACACCACTCATGCGGGTCTGCGCCGTGAAGGGAATGAAGGTGGCCCCCAACTCGGCCATGTCGCGGCCGCGGATGCCGTATTTCTCCTTTGCCAGCACGACGATCGAGCGGCCTTCCGGGGTCTCGTCGGCGAGCGAGGCAAGTTGCGCGGCATCGCCGAGCTCCTGCTCGGTCACCCCGCGCACGGGACGGAACGCTGTCGCCTGGCGGTTGCCGAGCGTGATAGTGCCGGTCTTGTCGAGCAGGAGCGTGTCGACGTCGCCGGCGGCCTCGACGGCGCGGCCGGACATTGCCAGCACGTTGAAACGCACCAGGCGGTCCATGCCGGCGATACCGATCGCCGACAGCAGTGCGCCGATCGTGGTCGGGATTAGCGTCACGAACAGCGCGACCAGCACGATCACCGAGATCGAGCCGCCGGCATAGGCCGCGTAGCTCGGAATGGTGACGGTGGCGAACACGAAGATGATGGTGAGGCCCGCGAGCAGGATGTTGAGGGCGATCTCGTTCGGCGTCTTCTGCCGCTCGGCGCCCTCGACCAGCTTGATCATGCGGTCGATGAAGGTCGAGCCCTGCGACGCGGTGATCCGGACACGGACCCAGTCGGACAGCACCTGCGTCCCGCCAGTCACCGCCGAACGATCGCCGCCGGACTCGCGGATCACGGGCGCGGATTCACCGGTGATCGCGGCTTCATTGACGGAGGCGACGCCCTCGATCACCTCGCCATCGGAGGGAATGGTATCGCCGGCCTCGACACGTACGATGTCACCGACCTTCAAGCTGGTGCCGGGCACGAGCTTGAAGGTCCGGTCCGGGCCGGTCAGCAGCTTGGCCTGGCTTTCGGTGCGGGTCTTGCGCAACGATTCGGCTTGCGCCTTGCCACGACCTTCCGCGACGGCTTCCGCAAAATTGGCGAACAGCACCGTGAACCACAGCCAGAGGATGATCTGGAAGGTAAAGCCGAGTCCGGACCCGCCGGTCACGATGTCGCGCAGAAAGACCACGGTGGTCAGCGCGGCCACGATCTCGACCACGAACATCACGGGATTCTTGATCATCAACCGCGGATCGAGCTTGACGACGGAAGCGCGGATCGCAGGCAGGACGATCTTCGGATCGAGCATCGCCGACGTCGGAGCGCGTTTTTGCAGTTTCATGGTTTCCATGGAGGTCACTCCAGACAATTCGATCAGAAGCCTTGGTGATCAGAAGACTTATTGATTAGAAGACCTATTGATTAGAAGACTTATTGATTAGAACACTTGGCCGGCGTTCATTGCGAGGTGCTCGACGATCGGGCCGAGCGCGAGCGCCGGGAAGAAGGTCAGGCCACCCATGATCAGGATCACGCCGACGACGAGACCGACGAACAGTCCGCCTGTGGTCGGGAACGTGCCCATCGACGGCGGAATGGATTTCTTCTCGGCGAGCGAGCCTGCGATCGCCATGGCCGGGACGATCATGAAGAAGCGACCAACGAACATCGAGACACCGCCGGTGATGTTGTAGAACAGCGTGTTGCCGGTGAGGCCTGCGAAGGCCGACCCGTTATTGCCGGTCTGCGAAGTGTAGGCATAAAGCACCTCGGAGAAGCCGTGCGGGCCGGCATTGGCCATCGAGGCCACCGCCGACGGAAGAACGACGGCGACGGCCGTCCAGCCGAGGATCATCAGCGGCAGCACCAAAATGGCGAGCATCGCCATCTTGACCTCGCGCGCCTCGATCTTCTTGCCGACATATTCCGGCGTCCGACCGACCATGAGGCCCGCGACGAAGATCGCGAGGACGACGAACAGCAGCATGCCATACATGCCGGCGCCGACGCCGCCGACGATGATTTCGCCGAGCTGGATGTTGATCAGCGGGATCATGCCGCCGAGCGCGGTGAAGCTGTCATGCATGGCGTTGACGGCGCCGCAGGAGGCCGCGGTGGTGACGACGGCAAAGAGCGAGGATGCCACGATGCCGAAACGGACTTCCTTGCCTTCCATGTTGCCGCCGGTGAGGCCCAACGCCTGCAGGGTCGAGGTGCCGCCGGCCTCCGCCCAATAGGTGATGGCGACGCCGGCGAGGAACAACACGCCCATCACGGCAAGGATCGCCCAGCCCTGGCGCTGGTTGCCGACCATCCGGCCGAACACGTTGGTCAGCGCAGCGCCGAGTGCGAAGATCGAGATCATCTGCACGAAGTTGGAAAGCGCCGTGGGGTTTTCGAACGGGTGTGCGGCGTTGGCATTGAAGAAGCCGCCGCCATTGGTTCCGAGCATCTTGATCGCGACCTGCGATGCGACCGGGCCGACCGCGATGGTCTGCTTGGCGCCTTCCAGCGTGGTCGCCTCGACATAGGCCCCAAGCGTCTGCGGGATGCCGTCCCAGACCAGGAACAACGTATAGAGGACGCAGATCGGCAGCAGCACATAGAGCGTGCAGCGTGTGACATCGACCCAGAAATTGCCGACAGTGCGCATGGATGCGCGCGCAAAACCGCGGATCAGCACAAGCGCGAGCACGATGCCGGTGGCGGCCGACAGGAAGTTCTGGTGCGTCAGGCCCACCATCTGCACCAGATAGGACAGTGTGCTCTCGCCACCGTAGTTCTGCCAGTTGGTATTGGTGATGAAGGAGATCGCGGTGTTGAAGGAGAGATCCTCCGCAACTGCGGACTGACCGGCCGGATTGAATGGCAGCATGGCCTGAAGTCGCATAAGCCCGTATATGATCAGGAAGCCGCCGACATGGAACAGCAACATGGAAACCGTGTAGGTCAACCAATGCTGCTCGCGCTTCTCGTCGACACCGGACATCCAGTAGAGCCCGGTCTCGACCGGGCGGAGCACCGGCGACAGGAAGGTACGCTCGCCATTGAAGACGCGCGTCATGTACCAGCCCAGTGGCTTTGTCAGGGCGAGGATGATGACGCAGAAGAGAATGATCTGGAGCCAACCGATAACAGTCATGGCATGTGGTCCTTCAGAACCGGCCTTCCGCGCAGGAGCGGCAGAAGGGCCGCGAGCAGCACCGCCACGAGGACGGCGTCGGCGAGAAGCAGCTTGGGGAGCAACATCCCCTAGAACCGCTCGGGCCGCAGCAGCGCGTAGGTGAGGTAAAAGAGAAGGCCGAGCGAGACGGCACCGGCGAGCGAATAGTCGAAGATCATGGCGTCGCTCCCGTCACAGCCGTTCGCAGGCGTAGGTGTAGCCGATCGCAAGCGCGAAGAAGGCGAAGCCCAGCGCCAGCATGATGAGGTCGAGCATGAGAAAATCCCTATGCATTCACGCGCGGTTCGCAGGCGAATGCCGCGCTGTCGGGCGGAGAAGTGCCACGCGAGGCATAGGTTTTCGAGATGGAGGTTTTGGCGACGATATAGGAATCTCATAAAGGTCGGGCGACGCGGATGCTCGGGAGATCACCCGACCGACTCCACAAGTTACGCCGTCGTCCCGACGAAGGCCGGGACCCATTATCCCGGAGAGTGGTTGCGGCGCGAGTTGGCAACAACGAGTCTTCGCTAAACTAAATCCTGTGGTTATGGATCCCGGCCTTCGCCGACGACGGTTGAGGGTTGGGTGAGCGTTGCCCGACCCTTACGCTGGTCGCACCGACCTTTATGAAATCCCTATAATTCTCCGCCTCGCCTCATCTCGCTTTCAAATACCCTTCCCGCGATCTTGATGCCGTCGGCTGTGGACCTGCAGCCGGCCCATGATCGAGACGCCGTCATGTCTGGCAATCTGCAAAACTTCGACCCGGCTGCGCTCGGCGAGCAGCTTCGCAGCGCGCATGCGGCTACGCGGCCCCTGATGCTCGGCGTCATCGACCGGGCTTGCCGTCGCTTCCCTTCGCTCGGACAGAGCGAACGAACCGCACGGCTGTCGCGCCTGATCGATGCCGAGGCCTGGGCCGATGCCGCGTTCTTGCTGTTGGAGCTAGAGCTGCCGCTCTGGCAGGTCCGCCGCATCGCCTATGACGGAGGTGAATGGTATTGCGCGCTGTCCCGCGAGCGCGAATTGCCGGATTGGCTGGAGAACTCGGTCGAGGGACGCCATTCGGACCTCGCCATCGCATTGCTCTCGGCTTTCGCGGAGGCGCAGGCGCTCACCGCCGAAGCGACCCGGCCAAGCGTGCCGTCGGTCCGCCAGACCACGAGCGCGCTCTACGAACCGGTCAACTGCGACCATTTCGGTTGACCGCAATCCCCCACCCCAAGAGAAGGCTGCAGGCATGCCGCCGATCCAGCGCCCAGCAACCAGAATGCCGCCCGCCAGGACTTATCTGGAGCACGCGGTCACGATGACCATCCTGACCATGACGCTGAGCGTGATCTGGGGCGCGATCCTGACGCTGGTGATCACGCTGATGGCGCGCGGATTGGGCGTGTAGCCGCCAGCGCATCGCTTCCGCCTCGAGCAGCCTCGTCTGAGCACGAGTTGACGATGCGGCGTGCGAGGCCGGCAACAGGGCGAGAACGGAATTCGTGATGCCCGCCGGTTAGGCAGCGCATGCGCAGGGAAAACGCTGCCGCCGATCTGGCGGAAACTCGGGGAACCGTGTAGAGCGGTTACCATGGGTAGCAGCAACGTCCACGTCGTCGATCACCCCCTGGTCCAGCACAAGCTCTCGCTGATGCGGGAAAAGGACCGTTCGACCAAGAGCTTTCGCGAGATCCTGAACGAAATCGGGATGCTGTTGTGCTACGAGGTGACGCGCGACTTGCCGCTGGAGCTCGTGGAAATCGAGACGCCGATCTCGCCGATGCAGGCGCCGAAAATCGCCGGCAAGAAGCTTACGCTTGCACCGATCCTGCGCGCCGGCGTCGGCTTCCTCGACGGCATGCTGGCGCTGATGCCATCCGCCCGCATCGCCCATATCGGCCTCTATCGCGATCCCGGGACCTTGCAGGCCGTGGAATACTACTTCAAGGCGCCGCAGGATCTGTCCGACCGCACCGTCATCCTGATGGACCCGATGCTGGCGACCGGCAACTCGGCCTGCGCCGGCGCATCACTGCTGAAGGCCCGCGGCGCACGCGACATCCGCTTCGTCTGCCTGCTGGCGGCCCCGGAAGGCGTCGCACAGTTCCAGTCGGAGCATCCGGACGTGCCGATCTGGACCGCTGCGGTCGACGAGCGGCTCAACGATCACGGCTATATCGTCCCGGGCCTGGGCGATGCCGGCGACCGGATGTTCGGCACCAAGTAGACAGTTTTGCGCGATCGGGTTACTGCGGGAGCCATGCGTCCCAACGATCGCTCCCTGCAATCGCTGATCGAGATCGAGACCTTTTCCGATCCCGCGCTGGTGTTCGATGGCACGCCGGTTCCGCGCGCCGAATTGTCGGCCAGGATCGACCAGACCGCAGCCTGGCTCGCCGCGCATGGTGTCGGTAAAGGCGACGTGGTCGCAGTCTGGCTGGTCAACCGCATCGAATGGATCGCGCTGCTGTTTGCCTGCGCGCGACTTGGCGCAATCATTGCCGCGGTCAACACCCGCTATCGCAGCGCGGACGTCGCCCACCTGCTCCGCCTTTCCGGCGCGAGGCTTCTGGTGATGGAGGCGGCGTTCCACTCGATCGACTTTGCCGCTGTTCTCGCCGATATCGCGGAGAGCGATGCGCCGGCACTTGAAAGGCTCGCCGTAGTCGGCGCGGCTACGATCCCGGCACGATGGCCCTGCGTACGCTTCGACGCTTTCGAGAAAGTCTATCCCGAGGCCCCATCACGAGGTGACGTCGGCCTGCCGGTGCTGCTCTACACCACCTCGGGCACGACCAAGGGGCCGAAGCTGGTGGCGCATTCGCAAGCGACGCTAGCCACGCATGCGGCTGGGGTGGCCAAGGCGCTGGCGCTCTCGCCGGAGCGCCATTCCCTGCTCGCCATGCTGCCCTTCTGCGGCACGTTCGGAATGACGGGCCTGCTCGCCTTCCTCGCGGCGGGCATCACCATCTACGTGCTCGACGCATTCGAGGCTGCACCGGCGCTCAATATCCTCGGCAAACACGGGATCACGCATGCCTTCGGTTCGGACGAGATGTTTCGCCGTATCCTGGCGCTCACTGATGCGCCACGGCCGTTCCCGCACGCGGAGGTGTTCGGCTTCGCTGCGTTCCAGCCGGGATGGCGGGAGTTTGCCGTGGAGGCCGAGGCAAGGGGCCTGCCGCTGTTCGGCCTGTATGGATCGAGCGAGGTGCAGGCCCTGTTCTCGATTGGCCGGCGCGAGGCCGATTTCGCCGAACGCATCGAAGGCGGCGGCTTGCCGATGTCCCCGGACGCTTGCGTGCGCATACGCGATACGGACAGTGGCAAGCTGGTGGGACCCGGTGTCTCCGGCGAGATCGAGATCAGCGCGCTATCGCGTTTCCTGGGCTATTTCAACAATCCGCAAGCGACGCGCGAGGCAACCACCGCCGACGGCTTCTTCCGCACCGGTGATATCGGCCGACTGCGTGGCGACGGCTCCTTCGTCTACGAGACGCGGGCGGGCGATGCCATGCGGCTCGGCGGCTTCCTGGTCGCGCCGGACGAGATCGAGGACGAACTGAAGTCTTGCGCGGGCATCGCCGATGCGCAGGTCGTCGCCGTCGATCTGAACGGACAAGCCCGCTGCGCCGCCTTCGTGATCTCCACGGCAGAGCAGCCGCAGGAGGCTGCGCTGATCGCGCGCCTGCGCGAGCGGCTGGCCGGCTACAAGGTCCCAGCGCGCATCTACTTCGTCGACGCTTTCCCCGTCACCGACAGCGCCAATGGCGTCAAGATCCAGCGCGCCAGGCTGCGCGCCATGGCCATGGACAAAATCGCCGCGGAATAGCGGGCTTATTTCAGGTAGCTCGCGAGATTCATGCTCAGAATTTTTGCGAGTGCCGAATAGGACGCGGTGAGCTGAGACTGATAAGTCGACAACTGCGCCGTGACCGCCGCGACGTCGACGCTGGTGAGATCGCTTCCCAGCGTCTCGGCATAGCTCTTGTAGTCGCTCTGGCGGGCACTCGCGGTCTCGATCTGCGAAGCCGAGCTCGACAACTTGGCCTGCACGGCGGCGGTATCGTCCAGCGCCGTGCTCGCCAGATCCAGCGCGCTGCTGATGTCGGATGACGACAGCGAGGAGCTGTTGGCGACGAATTTGAGAACGCGCATCACCTCTTCGAAAGCCGAATTGTCCGCGGTGACGCCGTAGGACACGCTCTGGTCGACGGCGACGCGGACCGAGGCGATCTCGCTGTCTCCGGCATAGTAGCTGGTGTCGGCCGTCGTCGTGGATCCCGCGCCCGTGGCGAAGCTCGTCAGATCGACCGGAGCCGTCTCCGTCTTTCCGCCCGCAAACACGTATTGGCCGTCATATTGCGTATTGAGCAGCGAGCCCATCTGCTCCAGCATCTGCTGCGCCGACGAGATCACCGAGGTGACCTCGGTCGAACTGCTGGTCGAGGCGGCGCTGAGCTGGGACCGGAGCTGGGTGACGATGTCGGACATCGAGCCGACGGCGGAATACATCACCTGCACCTTGCTATCGGCAAGCGTCGCCGCGTCGACATAGGATTGCGCGCGCGTCACCGAGACTTGCAGATTGACCACGTGCTGCGCGGTCGAGCCATAGCCGCCGAAATCGGTCGATTTGACACCCGACGATTCCTGAACCTGCTCGTTGGCCATGACCGCCTGCACGCGCAGCGCATCCGCGACCATCGTGTTCGACTGCGCGAAAGTGGCCACCCGCATCGCCACCATGGGCCCGCTCCCGTCTTAGGACGATTGCACGGCGCTGATGAGCGCCGAATACATGGTATTGATGGCCTGAATGAGCGCTGAGGCGGCCGAATATTTGTTCTGGAGCGTACTCAACCGCGCCGACTCTTCGTCGAGATTGACGCCGGATTGCGAGGAAAGCGAGCTCGCATAGGTCGACTGCGCGGTCTCCTTGGCAGTGTAGTTGGAGGACGCCTGCGAGGACTTGCTTGCGACGTCGGAGACGATTGCTGCAGCGTAATCGGCGAACGAGCCGGTGGTGGCGGCCAGCCCGCCGGTCGAAGCGAATGTCCGGGAGCTCGTCAGCCCGTCGTATAAATCGTTGACGACCGTGGCCGAACCGGACGACAGCACCTGGCTGCCGACTGTCAGGCTGGACGAAGAATCCAGCGTTGCGAGCTGCAACTCGTCGGTGCCGGAGAGGATGCTGCTGTTGACCGCGATATCCGACGCGCCGGTGCCCGTGACCAGATCGTTGAGACCGAAATACTCCGAGAATCCCTCACTGGCGCTTCCGACAGAGCTCGTCATCTCGTTGATGGCGACGCCGTCGCTGGAGTCGGTCGAGGTGATGGTCAGGTGACCGTCTGCATCGATCGACGCCGAGAGCCCGGAAATGCCGTTGATGTCGTTGACGAGATCTCCGACCGTGGAATAGGAGGAGAGATCAAGATCGCTGTACGAAACCAGGTTGCCGCTCTGATCCGTGACGGCAAGACGCACCGTGCCCGTCGCGGACAGCGCTGTCGAGCTCGTCACGGTGGCCGTGCCGGTTAGGCTCGTCGGCGCCGGAACCGATGAAGCGCTGTTCGACACGCTGTTCACCGCCGAGGCAAGCTGCTGGGCCAGCTGGTCGAGCTGGGATTGCGCAGCCGGAAGAGTCTTGTCGCGAAGCGTGACGAGAGCGCCGATGTCCCCGCCGGTGACCTGGGAGGTGATATCCACCCCGTTCACCGTGATGGCGCTGAAGCCGCTGGACGACGATCCGGCGGTATATACCGTCGACGACGAGACATTGGCCGCCGTCGTATAACTGATCGTGTGCGCCATGCTGTCGACCAGCGCCTGCCCCGAGTTGGTGTAGATCTGGAGATCGCCGTTCGATGCCGTATAGTAGCTGACGTTCATCTTTGAGGCGACGTCCTGGAGCGCGGTGTTGCGCTGGTCCTCCAGATCGGCGGTCGACTGGCCGGCCGCAGCGGTCTGCTTGATCTCCGCGTTGAGATCCGCAATCTGCTGCAGGTCCGAATTCACGTCATCGATCGAGGAGGAGATGTCCTGGTCGGCGTTGGAGCGCAGCTTCTGGATGCCGCTCGATGTCTCGCGCAGCTGGCTCGCGACGTCGTCGAGCGCGCTGATGACGTTGGATTGCAGCGAGGCGCTGCTCGGCGTGCTGGCTAGCGAGGTCAGCGCCGATTCCAGCGACGCTATCGTGTTGGCAAGCGACGTCCCGGTCGAGGATGAATCGGAGCTGCTGGTCGAGCCGTAGAGCTTCTCGAGCGAGGTCAGATACGAGTTCGTGGTGTCGGCCGAGCCGAGGTCGGACGTCGCAGCGACCAGCGACTTCAGGAGCAGCTTGTCGACGTTCGAGGTGATACCCGTCACCGTGACGCCAGTACCGACCCCGTTGGTGACGCTGCTCGACTGGTTCGCGCTCTTCTCGGTATAGCCCGTCGTGTCGGCGTTCGAGATGTTCGACGACGCCACGCTGATCTGGACTTGCGTGGCCGAAAGCCCGCTGAAGGCGACCAATCGTGCGATATCGAGCGACACGGCGGTTGCCCCTTCCTGGTCTCAAGCCTGCCGGATCGTGCCGCTTGAGACCGCGCGCGAGGCAAGGCGGCCCGATGCGCCATAGGGCGACACCGCTGCGATCTGCTCGCGGATCGCCTGCATCACGGCCTCGATCCGACGGTTGCTGGCCTCGATCGCCGCGCGCAGACGCACCAGGTTCTCGTCCATCGCCGCGCGCAGCTTCAGGATCCGTTCCATGAGCTGCTCGCGCAGCATCCGGTCGCGCACATGCAGGCTGGTTGAGCCGGCGGCGCACTCCGCAACGGTCCTTTCGAAGATATCGGCCAGCCGGTTCTTCTCGTCCACCTGCTTGAGGCGCGAGGCCGGAAGGCCCCTCGCGAGTTCCGCATTCTCTTCGGCGACCAGCGCGGTCAAGCCATCGATCAGCGTGATCAGCGACTTGATGCGTGCATCGCCCTCCGTGGCGCTGTTCCTGGTGATTTGAGCCTGTTTCATGTTCATTGCTCTCATGGTCTCAATTGTGCCGCCGGCCGCGATTCATCTGCGAGCCGCGCAGATACGCACCGATCGCCGTCGTTCTCACCGTGGTCCGCCGCGTCTCGTCCTCGATAGTCTGGCATTCGCGGATCAGGCCACGGCGCGTGGTTTCGATATCGTCGAGCAAGGCAAGCAGTTGCCTTCGGTCAGCACCGCGCGCGGAGCCGGCGCGGGCCACCAGCCGCCGCAGCCGCAGGAGCAGCGCCTCGCCGACAGCGTTGGCTTTCTCGCCGTGCATCGCCTACCTCATCGCCGAGATCAGGGTGTCGTACATCTTGTTGACGGTCGAAATGACCTGCGAAGCGGCCGAATAGGCCTGCTGCGCCGAGATCATGCTGGAGAACTGGCTGGAGGTGTCGGTGGTGGAGGATTCGAGCTCGCTGCCGTAGATCGTGCCGGCGCCGTTCTCGCCTGAGGCTTGCAACGTGGGATCGCCCGACGCCACGGTCGCCGAATACATCTGGTCGCTACTGGCGGAAAGACCATTGGGATCCGCGAAGGTCGCCACCGCGATCTTGTAGATCGCGATCGTCTTGCCGTTGGAATAGGTGGCATCGACCACGCCATTCTTGCCGATCGCGATGCTCGACAGCGTGCCGTAGGACAGGCCGTCCGAGGTGATGCTGGTGACGTTGACGGATGGCGTCGTCTCGCCGGACGCATATTGCGTCAGGCCGTCGGTTCCACCAGCGGTGCCCATATCCAGCGTGATGGTGCTGTCGGCTGCGCCGTCGGTCCAGCCAGATACGGAGATGGTCGCCGGGCTCGGGCTCGTGCTCGCCAGCGAACCGTCGCTGTTGAAGGTGATATCGACCGTGCCGCTGGTCGTTCCGGTCGTGGTCGAGGTATCCGATGCCGAGGTCGGATCGGCAAAGCTCGCGCTCCAGGTGTTGGTGCCGGTCTTTGTCCAGGTGATCCCGATCGAGTTCGCTGCACCGAGCGAGTCGTAGACCGTCATCGAGCTGGTGTAGGTGTCGCCTGTGCTGGCGTCCGACGGCAGGTTCGCTGCAATCGTCGTCTTGGTCGTCGCGCTGCCGCTGGTCGACGCCACCTGGGTGTTGATGGCTTCGAGGTTGCTGGCCGACTCATTCCCGGTGACGTTTCCGTCCGCATCCGTGCGCCAGCCTTCGAGATAGTAGCCGTTGTTCTCGAGATAGCCGGCATTGTTGATCGTGAAGGCGCCGTTGCGGGTATAGGAAACCGTGCCGCCGGACGTTGCGTTGGTCGCCACGAAGAAGCCCGAGCCCTGGATCGCGACGTCGGTCGCGTTGGATGTCGCGGCCAAGAGGCCCTGCTGGGTGATATTGGCCCGGCCGGAGACCGTGACGCCACCCGAGGCATAGGAGGTCGCGTTGCTCGACGCGGTGACGAGGTCGTCGAACATCGCTGACGTCGTCTTGTACCCGGTCGTGTCGGAATTGGCGATGTTGTCGCTGATCATCGACAAGGACTGGCTCTGCGCGTTGAGCGCGGAGATTGCCGAGGAAAGTGCGCCGCTGAGACTCATAATCGGACTCCGGGAGAAATCAGGACGTGACGCCGATGATGTTGGCGGCGCTGATGGCGACGCCGTTCACCGTGAGCGATGGCGTGGAGTCCGAGGTGTCGATGCCGGTCACCGTGCCGGTGACGGTCGTGTAATTGAGGACCGAGTTGCCGGCCGAGTCCGTCGCGGTCACCGAGATCGTGTACTTGCCGCCGTCGGTGAGCTGGTTGCCGCTGGAATCCTTGCCGTCCCAGGTGAAGGTGTTGGAACCAGCGCTGCCGGTGGTCGTGGTCGTATAGACCGTGCTGCCGGAGGAATCCTTGATCGTGATGGCCACGTTCGAGGACGCTGCGGACAGTGAGTAGCCATACGTCGCCGAACCGCTGCTCAACGTCGTCGTATCGCCCTTCGCCTCGACGGTATGGCCGATGTAGTTGACCGAGTTCAGCGTCACGAGGCTCGAGAACGAGCCCGCCAGCGAACCGAGATTGGTGTTGATCGTTTCCTGCTGGGTGAAGTTGGCGTAGGAAGCCAGTTGGTTGATGAAGTCGGTTGTCGACGTCGCGTTGAGCGGATCCTGGTTTTGCAGCTCACTGACGAGCAGGTTCAGGAATTCGCTCGACGACAATGCAGTCGACGATGAGCTCGACGAAGAGCTGGTCGACGTTGTCGTGGTCGAGCTGGAAGTCGTCGCGGAAACCGTCATCAGAAGCCCCGGTTCATCTGCAACCGGCGCGGCGAACGCATCCGGTTGCGGTTGAAATCTGTGTGCTGATGAAACGCGTGGGCCGATGAATTCAGGCGGGGATTCGCGCGCTGCGACGCGCTTTCCGAGGCGGCAAAATCTGCCGTACGTGCGCCCCAGAGAAGCGACGAGATCAAGCCGATCCACAAGCCGCCGAAGAACGTGTGTTCCTTCGTCTCGCCTGCATCGGGGATGATCGCATATGCACATCCGCGAGCGCGGCCGCGACGATGTCGCGGCAGGATCAAGCGCTCACGTCACGGTGATTGCTTCTGGCGCGGGTGGGAATGAGGTGACGAAAGGTTTGGCGTCTGCTTCGAAGTCGAAGCTATAGAAGCACCTGAAGCTGGAAGCTCAATTCCCCGCGGTCTCGTCCTGGGTGTGGGGCTTGGCGGGGTCGGCCGTCCGTTTGGCAGCGGCGACGATGCGATCGGCAAGTCCGGCAGGTGCCCGCACCGGCGGTGCGGCCAGTGCATTGCGGAGAGCGCGTGCCGTTTCGAGCAGAGCGCGCGCATCGGCGGAATGACCGAGCAGCCCTTCGGCCGACGAACGACGGTCATCGGGCCAGAGGGACAGGTCCTCGCCCAACCGATCGATCAGATCCTCAAACTCGGTGACATCCATCGCCCGGGTCCCGCACCCCCGGGCCTGTCATAAAGCATTGCAGAGGCGACGGAAACCGAATTCGCCCATCCGGACGCGACACTGCCCCGCGGAATGGCCGCAGAAACCATCGTTCGGGCCGCTGGAACCTGCGCCAAGCGGAAGCCAGCCCGAAGGGCTCAGCGCTTCGGCGCCGAATCGCCTGCGCCGGCCTTGCCGGTCCGCGTCGTGGCGTCGACGAATTCCCAGGCCTCACGCAGCTCGGTCAGGCCGGCGATGATCCGCCGGAAACTCTCGCGCGCATGCGGGCGGCCATAGGCGCGCAGGCTCGCCACGATCAGAGCATTGTAGGTCTCGTACAGCCGGTCGGCCACCGCCCCGCCCTTGGAGAAATCGAGATTGTGGCTCAGCCCGCGCAGGATCGCAGTCGCCTTCATCAGGTAGTCGTGCCCCTCCTCGAAGCGCCGCGCCTCTTGCGAGGCCAGCGCCTTCTGAAGAAACGTGATCGCGCCGCCAAGCAGCATGGAAACCGCCTTGAGCGGCGGCACCGTGGTCGCCGTGCCCCGATAGGCCTGATTGGCCATGTACGCCATCGGATTATGCATTATCAATTACTCGAGCTGGAGTTGAGCAAGGCCTTGAGATAAGTCAGCGTGTTGTTGGAGCTCTCGATCGCGGCCTGGTACTTGGCGTACTGGGCTTCCAGTTGCGTCTGGTAGGCCGACGCGGCGCTTTCGATGTCGTCGACCTTCTGCTGCAGGTCGTCGTCGCGCGTCTCCAGATTCGTGATCAGGGTCTGCAGAGAACCGGTGCTCGACGACGCGTTCTTGGCGATCTGGTAGAGCTGCGTGGCGATCCCCGACGTCGACGTCACCGTGATCGATTGCGAAGTCGTTCCCGAATAGATGAAGGCCATGCCCGCATAGGCCGTGCCGGCATTGCCGACGATGGTGGTGCCGCTCACCGTGAACAGCGAGGAATCGCCGCCGACCGAGGCCGAGGTCAGATTGCCCGAGGAATCGACCGCCACGTCCAGCGTGAACGATTGCGGCGAGGTTCCGGTATTGACGACGCTGAGCTGGCTTGTCGACGTCTTGGTCTGCGCCGACAGCAGCGTGGTCACGCCACTCAGATTGGTGCTCAGGATCGAGGAGAGCGTGCTGGTGTCGAGCTCAAGCTCGTTCGAATCGTTGAACGACAGGCCGAGGTCGGCCATGGTCAGCCCGCCTACCGTGCTGTTGAGCGCGGCTTCAAGCTGGGTCGTGATGTCGCGCATTGTGCCGTCGCCGAACAGGACCGCGCTGGACGACGCAGTGCCGTCCGAATTGGTCGCCTGCTGCGCGATGACCGCATCACGATAGGCGTTGTAGTTGGTGACGAAGGTTGTGAGGGCCGACGTGATTTGGCTGGTATCCGCCCCGATGCTGATGTTCAGCGTCGCGCCGCTCGTCGTCGGCTGCAAAAGATTGAACGTGACGCCGGTCAGGACGTCGGTGATGTCGTTGGTATCCCGGGTCATCGAAATGCCGTCGAGCGTGAACTCGGCCGCCTGCGAGGTCTGGAGCACATCGGAGAACGAGCCCGAGCTGTCGGTCACCCCCAACTCGTTCAGGATGTCGTCGCCGGACGTGCTGGAATAGCTGATATCCTCGGCATCTTCGGTCCCCGTCAGCACCATCTCGTACGAGCCGCTCGACACCTGGACGATCGACGCCTGGACATTGGTCGTCGAGGTCTGGGCGTTGACGGCGTCGACGATGTCCTGGAGCGACATCGTGCTCGTCACGCTGATGCTCGCGGTGGTGCCGCTGCCGAGTCCGAGCGAGAACGTGCCGGTATAGCCGAGTGCGTCGCTCTCGCTGGACTGCGCCGTGCCGACCACCTTCTGCGCGGTCGCGATCTGACTGATGGTCAGCGTATGGTCGCCGGTCGCGGCACCATTGCCGACACTCATGGACAGGGCGGATGACGCGCTGACGTCGCCGGTCGAGCTGATGGTCGCAGCGCGCGTTGCGAATACGTTGGTCGCGAGCGAGTTGATGGTAGACGTTGCGAGCGACGAAAGGCCGGAATAGAGCGTCTTCAAATCGGTCTGAAGAGTCTGGTAGGCTGTGACCTTGGCTTCGTTGTTCGTGATCGAGGTCGAGATCGTCGTCGCAGCCGTGAGCTTGGCATTCACCGCCGCAGTGATCAGCGCGCTCCAGTCGAGGCTGGTCGACGTGGTTGTTCCGGTCGTGGTCACCGAGGAGGCGCTCGAGGTGCTCGAACTGGAGGTCGACGTGCCGCTTGTGCTCGAACTGACGCTGGTCACTTCAGTGCCCGATCCATCGCAGGAAGAACCGGGCCGGCCTCATGCCGGCCCGGAAATACGATCGTTAGCCGAGCAGCTTGAGCAGATACTGCGGCATCTGGTTCGCTGCGGATTCCGCCGACACCGCGGCCTGGGTCTTCACTTCGGCCGAGGACAGCGTGGCCTGCTCGGCCGCGATATCCACGTCCTTGATCGCCGAGTTCGCCGATTGAAGATTCTGGGTCTGGGTCGAGATCGAGTCCGAGGAGAAGTTGAAACGGGATTCCTGCGCACCGATCGAGGCGCGCGCGGCCGAGACCGTGTCGATCGCGGAGTCCAGTATGTCCAGCGCCGAGGTCGCACCCGACTGTGTGCTGACGTCGAGCGATGAGACGGAGAGCGAGGTCGCCGTCAGACTCGACAGAGTGATGGTGATGGTGTCCGAGCTGGACGAGCCAACCAGAACGGCAACACCGGAGGAGAACACGCTGGTGCCGTCGAGCAGGCTCTGGCTGGAATAGCGCGTGCCGCTCGCGATGGAATCGATTTCGCTCGTGAGCTGCGAGAATTCCGATTGGATATAGCCGCGGCTGGAGTCGGTCGTGGTGCCAGAGGACGACTCGGACGCCAGCGACTTCATGCGGGCGAGGATGTCAGAGATGTTCGAGGCGCCGCCGTCGGCGGTCTGCAGGATCGCGGTCGCCTGCGATGCGTTGGTCGCGGCCTGCTGCAGCGTGGTGACGTCCGAGGAGATGCGGGTCGAGATCGCAAGACCGGCGGCGTCGTCGGAAGCGGAGGTGATGCGCGAGCCGCTCGACAGCTTCGAGAGGGCGCTGGTCTCCTGCGAGGAGTTGATGTTGAGGTAGCGGACTGCGGCGTTCGCAGCGGTATTGGTGGAAATCGCGGGCATTGCAGGCTCCTGTGCTGATGGGCATGACGTGCCGCATCGTGATTAAGCGATTGACGACGACGCGGGCGCAGCCCCGTCCGTTCGCTCAAACGACGGAGCGCAAGAAGATCAGGCGAAAAAATTTTAAGATGCAGGATTTTATGGTTAGCAGTCGGTAAACGCGGTGCGGATGTCGCGCTCGTGCCGCCGAAGAAGCTGGCGAAGCTGCTGGCGGCCGCGCTTGAGAAGCGACTCCACCGCAGCGACCGTGGTGTCCATCACCTGGGCGATCTCGCCGTTGCTCATGTTCTCATGATACGACAGGATCACCGCGATGCGTTGCTGCTCGGGCAGCCGCTGCATCGCGACCTCCAGCATGTCGTTCAGCTCGTTGCGCTCGATAATGTCGGCTGCATCAGGCTGACCATCGGCGACTTCCGGCACCGTGTCGACGTTCTCCGTGCGCGGCTTGCGGCGCAGATCGATGCAGCGGTTGGAGATGACCCGGTAGAGCCAGGTCGAGAACTTGGCACGACCGTGCTGCCAACGTCCGCGATGGCTCCAGATCTTGAGCATGGTGTCCTGCACCACGTCCTCGGCATCCGCTGCATTGCCGACGATGCGCAGCGCGATCGCATAGGCGCGATCGATATGACGTTCAACCAGCATGCGGAACGCCGCTTCGTCACCGGTCGCAAGGCGATCGAGCAGCTCGCTGTCTTCATCGAGAACGATCTCGGCAACCGGTTGGGCGTCCGGCGCGAGCGGTGCCGACGGCATCACTGGCAAGGTCTCGTCGACCGGCACCGTCGTCGTGACTTCGGCCTCGGCGGGCGCCCAGACATCAAGCGCGTAACTCATCCCGCAATCTCCAACCCGCAATGCCGGCGGCGCATATTCCACACGGCTTCCAAGCGTTGAACGCAGGAGCAAACCAATCCAGGCGGAGAATTTTTGTTATTTTTCAAGATGTTATCCGGAATCTTTTGCCGAGTGACCGGCAACAATTGCCGACGTCGCGCGAAGCGCGCGTCCCCGTCCAGCAATCATCGACATCGTCTCGCGTCATATGCGGATCACTCATCCCGAACAGATGCAGCTTCAAAAACTCGAGGAGATACACGGCACTAAAACGAACACGCGCTCTGCGCGCGAGGCACGCGGCGATCGATTGTGTCCAAGTGTGAATGAACGCGAGACGATTTTCTCACTCGGCAATTTTTGCCGAATCACCGTTTTCGAACCTAGCGGATTTTTTGAATCTGTCAGTCGCGACATGCGCAGTTTTGAATCGCGCGCGAACTTTTTTCGTCGCGATCGCGCCTGACTTGCAACACAGCAGCGTTAATCAATTCGATTGGCAGGGAATTGCAGCATGAAGATCGCGACGGCCGACGCGAAACGTCGGACGAGAATTGTTTCTGCTTGGTCATTCGATGTTTTCGATACATTTCTGATGCGCGCATGCACGACGCCAGATGGCGTATTTGAAAGGACTTACGAGCTGTCCGGCATTTCAGGAATATGTCCGAACGTTTCCGTCAGTTTCGTTCAGCATCGCATCCAGGCCGAATCGCGCGCGCGCCGAACCGCGAAGGACGAACGCGGCTCTAGCGAAGTGCGCATCGCCGAGATCTATTCCTATTTTCCATTCAAGCTGTTCGGGCTCGATCGCCGCAATCTCGACGACCTCGTCGAGGCCGAGTTCACCGCCGAGCTCGAGCTATGCCGCGTCAATCCTGAAATGCTTCAGCAATATCTCGACATGAAGCGGGCCGGTCATCGCACCGGATTCATCTCGGACACCTACTGGGATTCCATGCGGCTCGCCCGCCTGCTGCACGCGTGCCATCCCGGCCTTGCCTGGGACTTCCTCTATGCGTCCTGCGACCACGGCAGCAGCAAGGGCGAATCCTTGTTCGCCAGATACATCGCCGATCAGGGCGTCGATCCGGCCGCGTGCTTTCACGTCGGCGACAATGAAAGCGCCGACATCAAGGGCGCACGGCGCCACGGCATCCGTCCCCGCTACTATCCGCAGGCCTCGGCGCCATTGGCCGCGAAGCTCCAGCGCGAGACCGCGATGTTCGACTTGTTGTGCCCGGGCAAGCCATCGCGGCTCGACCATGGCGCGCGCACGCTGCGGCGGATGGTGGCGGCGCGCAGCGCGGAGAAGTCGCCGGCGTTCCAGTTGGGCATGACCGTGGTCGGTTCGGTGATGACGGCGTTCGACGCCTTCGTCGCGGCCCGCTACGAGGCGCTGGCGCAGCCCGGCCGCCACGTCGCACTCGGCTTCCTCGGCCGCGACGGATTCTTGTCGCACCGGATCTGGCAGGAACGCCACGGCGCAACGTCGGCCTATGTCGAGATCAATCGCCGCGTCAGCCTGATCGGCTCGGCCGATTCGATGGAGCCGCTCTGCGATCTCCTCGGCAAGGTGCTCAGAATCGACGCACCGACGCTGCGTGACATGATCAAGATCCTGCCGCCGAAGGTCGCCGCCTTCTTTGCAAACTATCCGGACGGGATCGCGCCCGGCGACGAGCTCGCCGACGCGCTGCCGGATCTGATGGACGCCGCCGAGATCACTGAGCTGGCCGCCGGCCTGCGCGCCCGCCTGCTCGCTTATCTCCGCCACACCATCCCCGGATTCGACGATTGCACCGACCTCGTGCTCGCCGATCTCGGCTATTCCGGCAGCGTGCAGAAGGCGCTGCGCCGCATCTTCGACCTGGAAGGCATCGATATCCGCCTGCACGGTGCATATCTGATCTCGCTCGACGACGCCTTCGACGACATCGCCGAGGGCGATACTGCGGAAGGCTTCATTTCCGATCTCGTGGTCACGCCCCACGTCAAGCGCATGCTGATCCGCAATGTCGCATTGCTCGAGCAGATCTGCTGCTCGGCCGACGGCTCGGTGCGCGACTATCAGGACGAGACCGTCCTGCGCGAGATCAATCCGCGCCCCATCGAGCAGATCGCGCTGGCTGCTGAGATCCAGTCGGGTGCGCTGGCCTTCGCGGCGAGCGCGGACAAGGTCGCCTCCGAATACGACCTGCTGCCGTTCGCTGCGCGCGATGTCGCCGCAAGCTGGAGCGCGGCGACGCTGGGGCGCCTGTTGCTGCTGCCGGATGATGACGAGATCGCGCTGCTCGGCGGTTTGAAGCACGATGTCAACCTCGGCACCCATGCTTTGGCGCCGCTGCTGGATGGCGAGTTCGTCCGCAACCAGCTTACCGCGCGCGGCCTTTCCGCCGCCTGCACCTCGGCAGCACCGCCGATGTGGCTCGCCGGCAGCTTTGCGGGCCTGTCGCCGTCTTACTCCTATCTGTACGCACTGTTCGGTGCAAACCGACTGCCGGCCGATGTATTCGAGGAGGCACCTTGCGGTACGTTGCAGGTCGGCCTGTTCCGAGCCGACGGCGCCGCCTCGATGGAAACGGTGACCGTCCATCGTACCGGACTTGGCGAGCTGCGCCTGCGCATCCCGCTATCGCGGGCGATGGCGGTCGCGACGATTGCCGTGCCGCTGGCAAAGCTGGCCCGCGAGGGGCTCCTTCACGGCGTGACCGTCCAGAGCGGCGACAGCGTTCGCGACGCGGCGGAAAGCCAGGAGGTGGTGCGGATCGCCGCCGACGGCCTGGTCCATGCCGGGCTCCAGCGTAACGGCTCCCATTACTACGCCGAGAACGACGATGGCTGCCTCTTGATCCCGATTGCCCCGATGGCGCGGGACATCGCGGTCTATTCGGTGGCGCTCACCTCGCTCAGTCACGCTCGAATCCTCGCCACCGCGCTCGAATAATCCGCCTGATCGCACCCCCTCGCCCGTTGAAGCCCAAGGGCCGATGCGAAATGAGGGGGCACGGAGTTGACGGACGGAACGCAGACAGATCTTGAGCGCCTTTTGCGCACGGCCGGCATCAGGCTCGGCGACGCGCAGGGCCATCGCCTCGGCTGGCTGGTCGGCCGCTACGGCGCCCCGACGGTGCGGATAACGCATGAAGGCCGCCGGAGCGGCGGGGTGATCATCCTGACCGAGCCGCCGAGCGGCGCTGCGGCCGAGCTGTTCTACCGCACCCTGACTCCCGGCTGCGCGATCGTCATTCCGTTCAGCGAAAACCCGGGCTTCGACTTCCTCAAGTCGAAGCTGACCGAGTTCGGTACGGTCGGCCCGAGCGCCGAGGGCCCGCATGAGATGTGGTGGGGCGGGATCGGCTGGTCGAGGGTTCTCGCAGCCGCGGATGAATGCACGGTGCGGCCGCGTGTCATCTCCTACTACCCCTACGGCACGGACCCCGATGCAATCCGCGCCTTGCAGCGCTCGCTCGAGGCTTTTGAGCTCGACAGCCATATCGAGCCGATCGCAGCCGAGCTCGGCGAAGAGGTGCTTTGCTTCGAGAAGGCCGAGTTCATCGCGCGGATGTGGAGCCGCTACCGCGAACCGCTGCTATTCATCGAGGCCGGCGCAGTGCTCCGCGAGGCCCCTCTGCTGCCATCCTCGCTTGGCTGCGACGTCGCCCTTCACAAGTGGAACCGCTGGGAGATGTCGGCGCGCACGCTCTATCTCGGCCGCACGACCGGCGCTGAGCAATTGCTGCAAGCATGGCATCACCTCGCCGCCTCCCATCCCACGATCTGGGAGGGTTATCTGCTCGACCAGGCCTGGAGCCACGCCTCCTCACATGGCCCGCTCGACACGGTTTGGCTGCCCCGCTCCTATCACGCGATGACGGGTGACCTCGCAGCAACCCGCGCCGCCATCATCCATGCCCAGACGGCGACCACGACCGAGCTCGGACCCGATCCAAGCTTCGCCTCCCTCGTGCGCGCGGCCCGCCGTGCCGGCCGGACCGGCGCGCGCGATACCTTCATGGTCATGACCTCCGAGGCCGAAGCCGACAACGGCGTGGCCGTGATCCTGCGCGACGTCGAGGCCAACGAGGCCCGTGCGGTCGCCACCACCGTCGAGGCGGTGACCGGTGCCTTTGCCAACGACTGCGGCGGTTACGGACGGTTCGAGCTGTCGCTGTGCGGCTGGCAGGACGATGTCAACGCCGCACGCGAGGCTGCGCGCCTCGCACGCTATCGCACCCTCGAGATCGTGCCGGGACAGAAAATTTCCGGTGACTTCTTCGCCAGCGCCGCGGCCGAAGCCACGCGCTGCCACCTCATCCCCTGACGAGAGCCGCTCCGATGCTGAAGACCATCATCCTGCTCACCCAAACCGGCCAACAGCAGCTACCGCTTGCCGCGCTGCTCCGCGAGCACAACCCGAACCTGTCCTTCTGCTCGGCGCTGTCGGCCCGCGATCTGCTCGCGATCGCACCGAACATGCTGCGCGATGCGCGGCTGGTGTCGTTTGCCAACGACATCGCAATCCCGGAGAAATTCCTGCTTCAGCTCGGATGCGGCGCCTATAAGTTTTACGTCGCGCCCGTTCAATATCCCGGTCTGCCGACGGCGCCCGATGACAGCGACGATCCGCGTTGCTTCTCGGCGATCGCGCAATCGATGACGATCTGGCCGGACACGCGCCGCGTGGTCGGACTTGAAACCCTGACCGTTCCGGAAGAGGCGTCGCCGATGGAACGCGAGCGGCAGACCTTTACCCGGCTCGCGCACCTGTTCTGGCGGATGAGCGGCATGATCGCGAATGAAGCGACCGAGCTGCCGGGGATCATCGACGGCACCGAGAGCAGGCCGAGCTTCGCGCAGATGAACTGAGGCTAGTACGACTTGGCGAGGCCAAGCACCTTTTCCGCGATGAAGCTGAGCGCGAGCTGCGGGCTGACCGGCGCAATCCGCGGGATCAGGATCTCGCGCAAATAGCGCTCGACGTGAAACTCCTTGGCGTAGCCAAAGCCGCCATGCGTCATCACCGCTTGTTCGCAGGCCGAAAAGCCGGCCTCGCCCGCGAGATATTTTGCGGCATTGGCGGCGGCGCCGCAGGGCATGCCCTTGTCATACTGCCAGGCCGCCGACATCACCATCAGCCAGGCCGCCTCGAGCTCGACCCAGTTCACCGCAAGCGGGTGCTGGATGCCCTGGTTCTTGCCGATGGGGCGATTGAAGACAACGCGGGTCTTGGCATATTCGGTTGCACGCGATAGCGCGAGCTTGCCGAGGCCGACCGCTTCCGCCGCGATGAGGATACGCTCGGGGTTCATGCCTTCGAGAATATACTCGAAGCCGCGCCCCTCTTCGCCGATCCGATCCTCCATCGGGATCTCGAAATCCTCGAAGAACAGCTCGTTGGAATCGACGATTTTGCGGCCCATCTTCTCGATCTCGTGGACCTTGATGCGCTTGCGGTCGAAATCCGTGTAGAACAGGCTGAGACCATGGGTGGGCGAACGCACGTCCTCAAGTGGCGTCGTTCGTGCGAGCAGCAGGATCTTGTGCGCGACCTGGGCGGTCGAGATCCAGACCTTCTGGCCATTGACGATGTAGCGGTCGTTCCTGGCCACCGCACGGGTCTTGAGCTGCGTGGTGTTGAGCCCGGTGTTGGGCTCGGTGACGGCGAAGCAGGCCTTTTCGCGGCCCTCCACCATCGGCGGCAGCATGCGCTTGCGTTGCTCCTCGGTGCCGAACACGACGACGGGATTGAGGCCGAACACGTTGATATGCACGGCCGAGGCGCCGGACATGCCGGCGCCGGATTCAGCGATGGTCCGCATCATGATCGCGGCCTCGGTGATGCCGAGACCCGAGCCGCCATAAGCCTCGGGCACGCAGATGCCGAGCCAGCCGGCATCGGCGAGCGCCTTGTGGAAGTCGTGCGGGAAACCGCCTTCGCGGTCCTTGTTCAGCCAATAGGCGTCGTCAAAGCCTTCGCAGATCTTTGCGATGGCGTCGCGGATGGCTTCCTGCTGGTCGGTGAGCGCGAAATCCATGATGGTCTCCTTTGCCGGAGGCTCGTAAGTCAGCGCCCAATTCTTGCTTGAGGCAAACGTACAGATATGTGAATTTTACTGTCAAGCTCATGAATTCTGCGTGGGAGGTGCTGGCAGTGCGGGAGTCCAAGTCGCAGCCGACGGCGGGCATCGTCGAGGACAGAACGACCAGATCGTCGGCAAATTCCGCTGCATCGCGATGACGAGGCCAGCCTGATGCGCTCCATGTTGTTCGTGCCGGGCGACTCCCCCCGCAAATTCGAGAAGGCGAGCGAAGGCAAGGCCGACGCCTTGATCATCGATCTCGAGGACTCCGTCGTTATCGAAAAGAAAGACGAGGCGCGCGGGCTGGCACTTGCGATGCTCAAGGGGCGCCGCGGGGAGCACCAGCTCTATGTCCGCGTCAATGCACTCGACACCGGCATGACGCTCGCCGATCTCGCCGCCGTCATGCCGGGCGTGCCCGACGGCATCGTGCTGCCGAAATCGCAGGGTGGCGATGATGTCCGCCAGGTCGCGCTGTGGCTAGATGCGTTCGAGGCCGCGGCCGGTACCACGGTTGGCTCGACCCGCATCGTCTGTGTCGCGACCGAAACCGCCAGCTCGGTCTTTGGCCTCGGCACCTACAAGGATTGCTCCCCGCGCCTCGCTGGCCTGATGTGGGGTGCCGAAGATCTCTCCGCCTCCATCGGCGCCACCGAGAAGGCGAGCGGTGGTGTCTTCCATAGCCCCTACCGGCTGGCACGCGATCTCTGCCTGATGGCGGCCGCCGCAGCGGAGGTGGCGCCGATCGACACCGTCTATACAGACATCGACAACCTCACGGGCCTCGAGCAGGAGACGCGCGCGGCGCGGCGGGACGGTTTTTCTGCGAAGGCCCTGATCCACCCGAAACATGTCGACATCGTCAACGCCGCATTCGCTCCGACCGACGCCGAGCGTATCTGGGCCGAGAAGGTGATCGCGGCCTTCGCCAATAATCCCAATTCCGGCACGCTGCGCCTCGACGGCATGATGATCGACAAGCCGCATCTTCGCGCCGCGAAGAGGATCCTTGGCCTGCCGTAGATCAGAATGAGTTCGGGTCGAAACGGCGATCGGCGGCCTGAGCTTTACTCGAATCCCTGAACGGGCGGCGCCGAGGTCGGCGCCGGCGCAGCCGGCGTTGCTTGAGCGGGCGAAACGCTCGCGGGTCTCACTTGACCATTGGCGTTCATCGCCTCCTGCGTGCGCGGCGGAGCGCTTGCGCTCGGCACTCGACCCCCATCACGTGGCGCGCGGTGGCTCCTCGCCGTGCGCGATCCCCGCAAACCCCACGACCGCGCAATGGAAGGACCGGCAGCATAGCCGACGAAAGCTCCGGCGACGGCGCCGATCGGCCCGAGCACGACAGCACCCGAAACGGCTCCCAAGGCCGCATCACCTGCGCGTTCCTGCGCAACGGCACCTGCCGGCGCAAGCACGAGCATCGCAACCACGACCATCGAAGGTTTGTTCATCGGAGCGTCTCCCTCACAGGAGATCACTTCTTACGCAAATATGGCGGCAGGACGTTTGTTTATTGCCCAACACAGGGCAATCGGCCGATGGAACTCGGATGAGTAGCCCGGATGCAGCGCATCGTGAGCGACTTCTAGACGATCTTGATCGACATGTCCGGCAGGCCTTCCAGCTTGCACAGGAGCACATCGCCCTTTACCACGGGGCCGACATTCTCTGGCGTGCCGGAATAGATGATGTCTCCGGCCTTGAGCTCGAAGGCCTCAGAGAGCTTCGCGATCTGCTCGGCGACACTCCAGATCATCTTGCTGAGATCCGAGCTCTGCCGCACGGTCCCGTTCACCGCCAGCGAAATGGCTCCCTTCTCGAAATGGCCGGTCTTGCTCGCCGGATGGATCGGGCCGATCACTGCGGCATGATCGAAGCTCTTGCCGATCTCCCACGGCTTCTTCTCCGCGGCCATGCCGTTCTGCAAATCGCGCCGGGTCATGTCGAGGCCGAGCGCGTAGCCGTAGACGTGGTCGAGTGCCTTCTCCGGCGGGATATTCGTGCCGCCGGATTTCAGCGCGGCAACGAGCTCGACCTCATGATGATAGTTCTTGGTCAGCGACGGATAAGGATGCTCGGCGACCTCGCCGACCGCGACATTCTGGATCGCATCGGTCGGCTTCTGGAAGAAGAACGGCGGCTCGCGGTTCGGATCCGAGCCGCGCTCGATCGCATGCGCGGCGTAGTTGCGGCCGATGCAGTAGATGCGTCGGACCTGGAACACATCCGTCTCGCCGACGATCGGAATCGTCGTCATCGGCACCGGGAAGATCGGCTTGGATCCCGCTTGCGCGGCGGCTGGCGGTGCTTCGGCCATGGTGGCCGCCGCTGCCGCGGCGGCGGTCGCAAGCAGGTCGCGCCGCGAGGGCGAGGAGGTCTTTTTCATCTTTTTTGCTCCTGAGGCCATCCAATTGGGCCGAACCGACGGATAGTGGATCAGGCGCCTCCTATCAACATCGTTGACGCCGATGCGGCAGCGCACCATTGGCAGGCGCACGGTATGATCGATCCGGAGAGACAATCAGCGAAGGTGTCACGACGTGCACGCCACGCCGCAGATCCGCCAGAACCGGGCCATCGCAGCGCTGCTGCTTGTCATCGCGACATCCGCTGCAGCCCGCGCGAGATCGCAGCCGATCGCACCCGCGCGCATGACGGCGATCTGCACGATCGACGCACGCTTTCAGTCCTACAATGTCGAGATGGTCGAGGTGACGGGCGGGCGTTTCTGGAAGCCCTATCCACGAGGCTCGCGAGCCGAAGCCGAGGTCGCGCGAGACCGCTACAGCTACAGGCCGCCGATCGATCTCACCAATGCGCAGCTGCGCATGCTCGCTGCTGCTCTGGGCCCGGCCTATATGCGCGTCAGCGGCACCTGGGCGAATGCCACGTTCTTTGCCGATGCGGATGACGCGCCGGCTGCACCGCCTCCCGGTTTCAGCTCCGTGCTGAACCGCGCGCAGTGGCGTGCTGTTCTCGACTTTGCCCGCGCGGTGAATGCGGAGATCATGACGTCGTTTGCCGTCAGTGCGGGCAGCCGCAACGCGGACGGCCATTGGATACCCGATCAGGCGCAGCAGCTTCTCTCATTCACGCGGTCGCTCGGTGGCCACGTCGCAGCCGCCGAGTTCATGAACGAGCCGACACTCGCGGCCACCAACGGCGCACCGCCGGGCTATGACGCAAAGGCCTATGCCAACGACTTCGCCGCCTTCCATTCGTGGATGCGCCAGCATGCCCCTGACACGCTGGTCGTCGGCCCCGGCTCCGTCGGCGATTCGCCGACTCGATCCGCCGGCGGCATCCGGACGCGCGACCTGCTCGCGGCATCCGGAGCTCGCCTCGATCGCTTCTCCTATCATCACTACAACACGCTCTCGCCGCGCTGCGGCGTCCGCAATGATGCGGCGCAGGCTCTATCGCCGGATTGGCTCGCGCGCACCGATCGCGCGCTTTCGGTCTACCGCGGCCTGCGCGACGAATTCGCACCTGGCACGCCGATCTGGCTGACGGAGACGGCCGACGCCGCCTGCGGCGGCAATCGCTGGGACGCGACCTTCCTGGACACGTTCCGCTATCTCGACCAGCTCGGACGGCTCGCCAAAGCCGGCGTACAGGTGGTGATGCACAACACGCTGGCCGCCAGCGACTACGGCCTGCTCGACGAGACGACGTTTCGGCCGCGGCCGACCTACTGGGGCGCGCTGCTGTGGCATCGCCTGATGGGAACGACGGTGCTCGACGCCGGCGTGGCCGGCCTCCCCGAACTTCACGTCTATGCGCATTGCCATCCCACGATGACCGGCGCTGTGTCCCTCCTCGCGATCAATATTTCACGGAGCGAATCGCGCAGCATGAAGCTGCCGATCGCGTCAGAGCGCTACACGCTGGATGCGGTGCAGCTACAAAGCTCGACCGTGCGATTGAACGGAAGGACACTCGCCCTCACGGCCAACGCCGATTTACCCCTGCTCGAAGCGCGCGCGATACCGGCCGGGACGATTGCCCTGGCGCCGAAAACCATCACCTTCCTGGTGATCCCGGACGCTGCCAACCCTGCGTGCCGATGAAGCGCCTAAAGTGCGAGTTGAATCGGACGTGAGGTCGCCGCTCGCTCCGTCATTGCGAGAAGCGAAGCGACGAAGCAATCCAGAATCTTACCACGGAAAGATTCTGGATTGCTTCGCTGCGCTCGCAATGACGAGTTTGCGGAGAGAGTGGGCACAGACCTCACCGAAGTCGTCCCGGCGAGGGCCGGCCGGGGTAATGTCGCTCGACAATCCAGCCAGCACGCCTCAGTTCGCCGCCTGCCTCGCCGCCGGCATGTAGATCTGTGCGTAGCCTTCCTTGATCGCGGAGGTGATCCGATCGAGCCGCCGGTCGATGTGCTTTTCCAGCACGGAGACGCAACGCGCCTCGTCGCGCGCCTTGAGGCCCTCGACGACGGCACGGTGCTCGGCCTGCGTGTTGGAGCGATTGACGCGGTCCATGTCGATCCAGCGCACGAAGCGGATGCGGGCGTTGACGTTGCGCAATACACGCAGCATCTCGGCATTATCGGACATTGCCATCAGCCGTTCGTGAAAGGTCTCATCCAGCTCGACCAGCTCGACCGACGAACGCTCGCCGGGGTCGGGGCCCGTCGCTTCGAGGAATTTGAGCAGCGCGTCGATGTCCTCATCCCTAGCGCGCTTGATGGCAAGACGGACCGCGGCGACCTCGATCGACTTGCGCAGCTCGTAGAGATCGAAGATCTCGTGCGCGTCCAGCTCGCGGCAGAAGAAGCCCTTGCCGGGCGTGAAGCGCAGGAAGCCTTCGGTGTTCAGTCGATTGAGCGCTTCACGCAGCGGCGTGCGGCTGACGCCGAGACGCTTTGCCAGTTCGCCCTCGTTGAGCCGTTCGCCCGGCTTGAACTGATAGCTGACGGCCATCGCCTTGAGCTGTTCGTAGACGCGATCGACGATGCTGTCCGAGGCGAGTTCCAGGTGCTTGTTCATGGCCTTGTTCATAGACATCTCTAGGCAAACCGACGCGGCCGCAGTCCGGCATGAAACCAATTGATCATGGAATAGATATCATAGACAGGCAGACCCACCTCCGCCTGTAATGCGGCAGCGTAAGGCGGCATGTTGGTGCATTCAAGCACGATGGCACCGACATCGGGATGCGCAGCGACGAGCGCCTTGCCGGCTTCGACCACATCGCGCTCGGCCTCAGCGATGTCCATGTCGTCCTTCTCGGCCTTGATCAGGACGCGGAAGAACTCCTTGCCGTTTTCGGTGCCGACCAGCGGCGTGTCGAGCGGCACGCCGGCACCTTCCAGATGCGCCGGCGATAGCGTCGAGCCCGACACCGTGACGAGGCCGACGCGCTTGCCCGGCGGCAAGGTCGCCTGCACCCAGGGCACCTGCATCAACGATGATGTTGCTACCGGGACGCCGACGGCGGCGGCAAGCTCCTTCTGAAACAGCGCGAGGAAGCCGCAATTGGTGGTGATGGCTTCGGCGCCGAGCCGCACCAGCTCCCTCGCCGCGTCGATGAAGTCCGGCAACAGCCCGGCCGCGCCCTTCAGCACCACTTTCTCCGGGCTCGCTCCGCTCACCACGCGATAGAGCACCGGGAACGGCCAGGTGGTGCCGTTGCCCATATCGCCGGGGATGCGGGGAAAGCGTGCCTCCAGCATCAAAATGCCGAGCGGCGCGCCATAGAGCGCCTTGCCGCCACGTGCGATGCGGGAGGAGGAATTTTGCGGATAGGTCATGATGCGGCCTCAGAGGAAGCGGCTGGGTGCGAACGGTTCGAGCGGAATCTCCGGCGTCTTGCCGCTGGCGAGCTGCGCGACGAGGCGGCCGGTGCGTGCGGAGCCGACGAGGCCGATATGGCCATGGCCGAACGCGTAGATGATATCGCGCGAGGCGCGCGCATGGCCGATGCAGGGACGGCCATCCGGCATGCTCGGGCGATGGCCGAACCACATCTTGATGCGCTCGGCCGGAATGTTTTTCGGCAACTTCGGAAACATGCCGAGGAGATTGTCGCGCAGGATCTCGGCGCGCTTCCAGTTCGGCTCCGCGTCAAGCCCGGCGATCTCGACCGTGCCGGCGGCCCGCAGGCCCTTGTTGGTCCAGTTCACGACCATCTTGGCGTCGGAGGCCATCATCGAAGAGCGCGGGCCCGCCTCTGGATGCTCGATCATGACATGATAGCCGCGCTCGGTCTCGAGCGGCAGCGAGTCACCGACGGATGCGGTGAGCAGCTTTGAGCGTGCACCGGCGGCGACCACTGCAGCATCGCAGGCGATCTCTCCACTCTCGGTCAGAACGGCAACGAGCTTGTTGCCGTCGAGCTTGAAGCCGGTCGCCTTGGCGCGCACCAGCTTGGCCCCACTGGCGAACGCATGATTGGCAAGTGCAGCGACATAGGCACCGGGATCGCGGCAGCGCCCGGCCTCCTCGACCACCACACCGAATTTATAGCGCGGATCAAGTTCGGGCTCGCGCTGGCGCATCTCGTCTGCGGAAAGCTCCAGCCATTCGACGCCGACACGCTTGCGGATGCGCCAGCCGGGATCACTGTCGAAATTCCCGCGCGAGGGGAAGACGTGCATGACGCCGTTGCGTTCGATCAGCTCGGAAACGCCAGCCTCGTCCGCGAGCTTCCTGTGCAGCAGCGGCGCATCCTTGAGGAGAGCGCGCAGCGCGACAGCCGTTTTCTCGACACGAGCTTCGGTCCAGCCCGAGAGCAGATATTTGACCAACCAGGGCAATGCCTTCGGCAGGTAGGTCCAGCGGATCGCGAGCGGACCGAGCGGGTCCATCAGATAGCCCGGCACCTTCTTCCAGACGCCGGGCTCGGCCGGCGGGATCACCGAATGCGACGACAGCCAGCCGGCATTGCCATAACTCGCCGCCTGCTCACCACCGGGCTCGCCCGGATCGATCAGCGTGACACGATGGCCCTCGCGTAGCGCCTCGATGGCACTGATCACGCCGACCGCGCCAGCGCCGATGATGGCAACGTGGCGGCCCTCCAACATCAGCGCGACTTCTCGTGCGGCACAAAATCCTTGCCGATGGACAGCGCGCGCTGATCGAAGATGCAATGCAGGATCGCAGGCTTGCCCGACGCGAGCGCGCGCTCGAAAGCGGGCGCGAATTCCTCCGTGCGCTCGACGCGCTCGCCATGACCGCCGAACGCCTTTGCGTACATCGCAAAGTCAGGATTCTTGAGCTGCGTGCCCACCACGCGGCCGGGATAGTCGCGCTCCTGGTGCATGCGAATGGTGCCGTATTGCGCGTTGTCGATGACGACGACGATGAGTGCCGCGTCATACTGCACGGCGGTCGCAAACTCCTGACCGTTCATCAGGAAGCAGCCGTCGCCGGCAAACGCGACGACGACGCGATCCGGATGTTGCCGCTTGGCGAGCACGCCGGCCGGCACGCCGTAGCCCATCGAGCCGGAGGTCGGCGCAAGTTGCGCGGCAAAGGCATGGAAGCGGTGGTGGCGATGCAGCCAGCCGGCATAGTTGCCGGCGCCGTTGCAGACGATCGCGTCCTTGGGCAGGCGGTCGCGCAGCCACGTCATGACCTGGCCGAACTGGAACGAACCCGGCAGCTCGCGCGCCGTCTCGGTCCAGGCAAGATAGTCTGCGTGCGCCTTGGCCGCCTCGCCCTTCCAGGCCGGATGCGCGGTAGGCTTCAAGGTCTCGACGGCCGCTGCGAACGCACTGGGCGTGGCCTGGATCGCGAGCACAGGCTGATAGACGCGGCCCAGCTCCTCCGCGCCCGGATGAACATGGATCAGCTTCTGGCTCGGCACGGGAATGTCGAGCAGCGAGTAGGACGACGACGGCATCTCCGACATCCGGCCGCCGATCAGCAGGATGACATCGGCGCCGGTGACGCGCGCCTTCAGGCCCGGGCTCGGCCCGATGCCGAGATCGCCGGCATAGTGGGAATGATCGGCGTCGATCAGCGAGGCGCGGCGGAACGAGGTCGCGACCGGCAGATCGAAACGCTCGGCGAAGCGCGCAATGCCCTTGGCGGCTTCCGCAGTCCACCCCGAACCACCGAGAATGACGAGCGGCGCCTTTGCGCCCGCAAGCATCGCAGTCAGGCGTTCGAGATCGGCCGGCGCCGGCCAACTCACGGCTGGCTCGACGCGCGGCGCGTCGGCGACTGCGGCCGTCTCGGTCAGCATGTTCTCCGGCAGCGCGATCACGACGGGACCGGGGCGGCCCTGCATCGCGACACGGAACGCGCGCGCAACGAGCTCGGGAATGCGATCGGGACGATCGATCTCGACAGCCCATTTCGCCATGGTGCCGAACACTGCCTTGTAGTCGAGCTCCTGAAACGCCTCGCGCTCGCGCATGCCGATGTCGACCTGGCCGATGAACAGGATCATCGGGCTCGAATCCTGCATCGCGATGTGGACGCCATGGCTGGCGTTGGTCGCGCCGGGACCGCGGGTGACGAAGCAGATGCCCGGGCGTCCCGTGAGCTTGCCGTAGGCTTCCGCCATCATCGCGGCGCCGCCTTCGGCGCGGCAGATCATCAAATCGATCGGGCTGTCATGCAGCGCATCGAGCGCGGCGAGGTAGCTTTCGCCGGGCACGCAGGTGACGCGCTCGACGCCTTGCGCGACCAGCTGGTCGATCAGGATCTGGCCCCCGGTGCGGGCGTTACGAATGCTCATGACGGCTCCCTAAGAGGCTTTGGCGATGCGCTTGAAGCGTGTCGCGCCAGTTTTTTTTCTAAGGTGGCGTAGGACAGGCGGACAGTGCGCGCAAGATCGAAGGGCTTCTCGTATCCTGCGCAGACATCATGCCCGCCTCCGATGTTTGCAACTATCGTCCGCTCGCGATGATGCGGCGGCAATGGTCGAGTGCCGCACCGATCAGATTGTCGCTCGCCTCCGGCGTGCGGAACGCCGAATGCGCCGACAGCGTCACGTTCGCAAGCTTGGTCAGCGCATGGCCTGCCGGCAGCGGTTCGACGGTGAAGACGTCGAGGCCGGCATGGCCGATATGGCCCGAGCGCAGCGCCTCGATCATGGCCTCTTCATCGACCACTGCGCCGCGCGCCGTGTTGATCAGAATGCTGCCTGGGCGCATCATCGCGATGCGCTCGCGGGAGAGGAAGTTCCTGGTCTCGTCGTTGAGCAGCAGATGCAGCGAGATGACGTGGCTTTCCGCAAGCAGCTTCTCCAACGGAACGAAGTCGACGCCCGGATGCGTCTTCGGCGTCCGGTTCCAGGCGATCACCTTCATGCCGCAGCCGAGCGCCATGCGCGCGACTTCCGCGGCGATACCGCCAAAACCGATCAGGCCCAGCGTCTTGCCGGTGAGCTGGAGGGCGTCGCGGCGCAGCCAGTTGCCATCGCGCATGCCGCGATCCATCTCGCCGAACCCTTTTGCGGAGGCCCACATCAGCGCGATCGCGCATTCGGCGACCGCAGTGTCGCCATAACCCTTGATGGTGTGGACGGCGATGCCGTGCTGGCCAAGCTCATCCGGATTCATGTAGCTGCGCGCGCCGGTGCCGAGGAAGACGACGTGCTTCAGAGCCGCGCACTTCGCGGCAACCGCCGTCGGCACCGCGGTGTGATCGACGATCATGATCTCCACGCCGTCCAGGAGACGCGGCAGGTCGTTGGGTGAGATTGCCGGGTCGCGGTTGATGCCGACCGGAAGGCTTTCCTTGCGCAGCAGTTTTTCGGTGACGGCGGCAAGCGTGTCGTTGGCATCGACGAACAGGGCACGCATCGGCTGATCTTTCTCTTCCAGCTAAATACCGTATTGCATTTTAATCTGAATACAGAAATAGTCCAGAAGCCGGGATTGGATGTTCAGGGGTAACTGCCCAGGAGAACCGCCATGAATCGCAGGGACGCACTCACCACCGTCGCCCTCGCCGGCGCTGCGATGGCCGCCGCGACCTCAGCCAACGCCGACACGGCTCCAAGCTCCACCCTCGACCGGATCAAGAAGAGCGGCGTGTTGCGGATCGCGGTGATTGCCGGCCAGGATCCCTATTTTCACAAGGACCTCACCACCAATCAATGGTCGGGCGCCTGCATCGACATGGCGAACGACATCGCCGGCAAGCTCGGCGCCAAGGTCGAGACGCTGGAGTCGACCTGGGGCAATCAGATCCTCGATCTCCAGGCCGAGAAGATCGATCTCGCCTTTGCCGTGAACCCGACGCCCGAGCGCGCGCTGGTCATCGACTTCTCCTCGCCCATCCTCGTGCACTCCTTCACCGTCATCACCAAGAAGGGTTTCGGCAAGCCGCAGACCTGGGCGGAGATCAACAAGCCGGAGGTCAAGATCGCCGTCGACATCGGCTCGACGCATGAGACGATCGCGCGGCGCTATTGCCCGAAGGCGACGATCCTCGGCTTCAAGGAGCGCAACGAGGCGATCCTCGCCGTCTCAACTGGACGGGCGGACTGCAACATATCGCTCGCCGTGCTTTCGGTCGCGACGCTGAAGAAGAACCCGACGCTCGGCGAGCTCGCGGTGCCACGGCCGCTGCTCACGCTGCCGACCAATCTCGGCATCCGCGCGGAGGCCGATCGGCGCTACAAGGATTTCCTCAGCGCCTGGGCCGATTACAACCGCGCGCTCGGCCAGACCCGCGAATGGATGCTCAAGGCTTTTGAAACCGTCGGCCTCAGCGCGGAGGACATTCCCGGCGAAATTCAATTCTGACAGCCGCGGCCAACCACATTGAGATCGAGTGTCTCTACGCACTCACTGACAAACGAGCACAGGGATTTTCGCCTGCGTCAGCACCTTGTTCGTCACGCTTCCGATGAGAAGCATCGAAAGTCCACTGCGCCCATGCGATGACATGACGATGAGATCGCAGCCTTTGTCCTCGGCTGCAGCGATGATGGCTTGGTGGGGATGCCCGCTCTCCACTTGAATCGTCTCGCAGGAAACGCCAGCCGCCTTGGCCGCATTTGCCGCGCGATCGAGCACGCTCCTGGCCTGCTCCTTGCGCACCTCGGCATATGTTGCGACGGCTTCAAGGAAGCGCCCTGTCAATTCCGAGAACGGTTCCACGACGAAGATGACGGATGCCTTGGCTCCAAGGAATTTCGCCAGCGCCAAGCCATGCGTCACCCCATGCTCCGCCAGCTCCGACCCATCTGTTGGAATGAGAATATGCCGGTACATGCCTCACCTCCCGGTTGTCCGGACGTATCCCTGCCTCCCGGAGGTTAGGCACGAGTTCCCGGTGCCGTCTTGAGATAAATCAATCCATGAACACGGCGAGGACGGTCGGACGCCTTCTTGCGGGGTGCAACGAATTACAGTCAGCCAAGTTGATCGTGGTCGGAAGTTCCGGATTGGAGGAACGCCTCTATGATCAAAATTCCCGCAGCACTTCTCGTGGTTGGTGCGATATCACTCGGCACATCTGCATTGGCTGCCCCGATCACTCCCTTATCCACGACCGCCAAGCCGACGGCACAGGAGAGTGACGTGGCGCGGGTGCGCTGGCACTGGGGCCATTGGCACGGCGGACATTATCGCTGCGCCCCCTACTGTCGTTGGGGCGGCTAGGTATGCCCGCAAGGCACATACGACATAGCTCCCGTCACTGCCGCACAGTGGCGTGCGGCTTTGAAGGAAGCAGCGTGACGGCCGCGAGGGTTCCCAATCCGCAGACCATGGCCGCGCCCGCGAAGAGCGAGGCGTAAGCATCGGCCCGATCCGCGGTACCGAGCAGGCCACCCAGTGCGGCGATGCCGACGGCAAAGCCAGCTTGTCGCACAACGACGGTCGTGGCCGATGCCATGCCCGCCTGCTCGATTGGCGCCAACGCGACCACGGCGCCGGATAGCTGAGGATGGGCCAGGGCGGCTCCAGTGCCGCTTAGGAACATTGCTGCCACGACCAACCATTGCGGCGGCGCATCGTTTGAAATCAGCGCTGCAATAAAGGTCGCACTCCCCGTGGTCATGAGGGTGAGGGCCAATGCGAAATGCCATCGCCATCCAAGCGCGGTGACGCTCCTTCCGCCGACCGGTGGCAACAACAACATCGGGACTGTTGCCGCGAGCATCACCATTCCGGCTGCATCGACGCTCAGGCCAAAAGCAGTGGCGAGAAACGGCGGCAGATAGACGAGCAAGGCCCAATACCCAATAGAGACCGATGTGAGAAGCAATGCTATCCCCGCCATCGCCCCATTCAAGAATACTGCCGGATCAAAGATGGGTTGGGCTCGCCCGCGTTGCTGGAAAACGAAGGCAGCGAGCAGCACGATGGCAAGGCCAGACCCCGCCCAAAATGCCATCGGCGAAGATCGACCATGCAGAAGCGACTCGATCAGCATGAAGAGAGCGCCAGTGAGAATGGCCATTCCGGAAACGTCGGGCGGGCGTGGTAACGCTTCACGCGCATCATCGACGAGACGCGGGACGCTCCAGGCGACAAGGGCGCACGCAGGAATGTTTACCAGAAATATCCATCGCCATCCGATCCAGGACGCGACGATGCCGCCAAGCGTTGGTCCCAATGCCATCGCTATTCCGGACATTACGCCAAGCCAGGAAAAGGCACGCGTCCGCGACACCGCCTGCGGATATGTCGTGGCGATCAGAGCAATGCCACCAGTGATCACGAAGGCCGCCCCAACACCCTGGACCGCGCGTGCAAGCGACAGCGACAGACCGTCCCATGCTAGGGCGCACACCAGAGATGCCGCAGCAAATACGAGGTTGCCGCGCAGCATCACCTTACGACGACCATATCGGTCGGACAGCGCCCCGGCGACCAGCAGCGAGCCTGTGAACGCAAGGCTGTAGGCATCCATGAGCCAAGCATAGCCGGCGATTCCGAGTTTCAGTTCGCGCGAAATTGCCGGCAAGGCGACGACGACCGCCGTGACGTCGAAATTGCCCAAGAAACCAGCCAAGCCTAAAGCAAGTGCCGGCCGCATGGAAATTGGCTGCGTAGTCTCATCCGGCCCGGCTTGTGGTTCGCTTGGCGACATCTCGGCATTCATCCAGATCAACAGCGGAGGCCGAGAGAAAAACATGATCATCCGTTCACATCACCATGAATTTCGTTCATAGTGAGAGGATGCGAACACTTCCTCCCTTTGACGGCCTCGTCGCCTTTGAAGCGGCTGCTCGCCATCGCAGCATGACGCTCGCAGCCGGCGAGCTCCATCTCACACAGAGTGCGATCAGTCATCGCCTGAAAAAGCTCGAAGCTTTTGTCGGCGCGCCGTTGTTCAATCGCACTGGCACCGGATTGGCGCCCACGCCAGCCGGCATCTCGCTGCTGGAGAATATTGTTAGATTGCTCGATGACATGGCGGGTCTCCGGGCTCGATTCAGAGCCGAGGCTCGCGCGAACTTGAAAGTCGGCGTCGGGACAGCGCTGTCGCACTATTGGCTGGCGCGTCGATTACCAGGCTTCATGGCGTCGAACCCGGACATTGGGCTCGAGCTCGTCGTCCTTGAAAGCGAAGCGCAGATGCGCGCCGCAGATGTCGACGTCCTCATCCTGTGGCTGCCCAAATCCACGGCGCGATCGAACTCCACGCAACGCCTGCTCTTCAATGAGCGGGTCTTTCCGGTTGCAGCACCGCGCTTTGTTCGACGAGGTCGACCGCTGTCGAACCCGCTCAAATTTGCCAGTCTGCCGATCATCCACAAGGGACCATTTGGCCGGAACGACGGCGCCGAGTGGTCATGGCCGGTGTGGTTTGAGAGGCTCGGGATAGAAACGCGGGTGCCGGACGGCATGCGCTTCAGCTCCCTGAGCTTGGCGCTCGCCGCGGCAATCGAGGGCGCGGGCGCCGTCCTTGCGCGTTCCCTGCTCGTTCAGGACGCGATAGCTGAGCGCAGGCTGTGCCGTTTGCTGCCGCCGAAGTGGGATATGCCGTCCAGCAAAACACATATTGTCCGCTGGCAAGCCGTCTTGACGGGCGACAAGCGCGTGAATCGGTTTGCTAACTGGATTGCCAACGAGGCGGATCGCACGTCAACCGGCAGTTAGGCCCCGCATCTTGCCACCCCCCGGCCGCCTTCGCGTATGCGCCGGCGACTAGCGGGCGTCTGGGCCAGAGTCATTTGCGATTCACCGATTTGCAAAGCGCATCAATGCCTTGCCGTGCGCAAGGCCTCCCTGGCCGACGGCCGCCCTTCTACTTTGCATGGGATTGTTTTCGACCCTTTAGTTGCGAAGCGTCCCGATGGGCCGCCTCACCTATCCTCACGCAGCGGGCTATGGCCGCCTGCTAGTGATGCTCGATCGCGCGGATCGCGCCCCGCAGCTCGGCGAGCCCGCGCAGGCGGCCGATCGCGGTGTAGCCGGGATTGGTGCGCTTGGTCGCGGCGAGATCATCGAGCATGCGATGGCCGTGGTCGGGGCGGAATACGATCTGCTTGTCCGGCGCGCGCAGCGCGTTCTCCTTCAGTAACGCCTTCAGCACGGCGACCATGTCGACGTCGCCGTCGAGGTGATCGGACTCGTAGAAGGACAGGCCGTCGGCCTCGCGCTTGGTCGCACGCAAGTGCGCGAACGCGATGCGCGGGCCGAAGCGCTCGGCCATTGCCGGCAGGTCGTTGTCGGCGCGCACGCCGAGCGAGCCCGTGCACAAGCAGATGCCGTTGGCCTTCGACGGCACGGCGTCGAACAGCGCCTGATAGTCGTCGGCTGTGGATGCCACGCGCGGCAGGCCGAAGAGCGGGCGTGGCGGATCGTCGGGGTGCAGCGTCAGGGATACCCCGAGCTGCTCCGCCACCGGCGCGACACGGGCGAGGAATTCGGCGAGATGCTGGCGCAGGATCTCTGGCGTGATGTCGCGGTACTGCTCGAGCCGGTCGCGGAATTGCGGAAGGGTCATCGGCTCGGTGGTCGAGCCGGGCAACGCGCTGGCGATGACCATGACGAGATAGTCGATGTCGGCCTGGCTCATCTTCTCGAAGAGCTGTCTCGCGCGGGCCTGCTGCTCGGGCGAGTACTCCTGAAGCGCGGCGGGACGTTTGAGGATGTGCAGCTCGAACGCGGCAAAGCGATCCCCGTCGAAGCGCATGGCACGGGCGCCGTTCGGCAACTCCCATTCGAGATCGGTACGGCACCAATCGACGACAGGCATGAAATTGTAGCAGATGATCTTGATGCCGGCGGCAGCGACCGCCTCCAGACTCGCGATCCATGCCTCGATCGAGCGGGTTGCCTTACCACCAAGCCGCTTGACGTCGTCGGGGATCGGGATCGACTCCACGACCGACCAGGTCAGTTGCGAGCGGCCGGGCTGGCCCTTCTCGATGAAATTCTTGCGCTCCTCGACGCCCTTGCGCGTCCAGGCCTCGCCGATCGGCACCTGATGCAGCGCCGAGACGATATCCGTCGCGCCGGCCTGCCTGACATCGTCGAGCGACACGGGATCATCGGGCCCGTACCAGCGCCATCCCTGCAACATCATGCCATTTCTCCCGGCTTAGTTCGCGGTCAGCACGACCTTGACGCTCTGCGAGCGGTCGAGCGCGAGCCGCAAGGCATCCGGCGCGGTCGACAGCGGTCGCTCGGCCGTGACCAGCGACAGCACATCGACGCTGCCGTTGGAAATCAGTTCCACCGCGGTTGCAAATTCGAAGCCAAAGCGGAACGAGCCGCGCAGGTCGATCTCCTTCGCCATCACGGCATTCGCCGGCGTCGGAATCTGGCCGCCCGGCAGATTGCCGATCTGCACCACCGTGCCACCACGACGCACGATACCGATGGCACTGGCGAGGCCCGCGGCCGTGCCTGAGACCTCGAAGGCGACGTCATAGGGTCGCGCTGCGGCCTGCGCCTTCAGGCCGTCCTCGCCGCCCGAAACGTTCTCGACGTGGGAGGCACCGAGCCGGGTCGCGAAAGCAAGTGGCGCGGGCGCGATGTCGGCGACCGTGACGTCGGCCATGCCGGCGCGGTGCGCCGCAAGCATCGTAAGGAGCCCGATCGGGCCAGCACCGAAGATGATACCGCGTTTGCCCTTGACGTCACCGGCCCGCGCGACGGCATGGAGACAAACCGCGAGCGGCTCGGCAAGCGCCGCGGCCTGATAGGAGACGTGATCGGGGATCTTCACGCATTGTGCCGGGATCGCATCGAAGTAGTTGGCAAAGCCCCCTTGCATGTGCGGCGTCTTCGAGGCCGAGCCCATGAAGAAGATGTTCTCGCAGAGGTTCGGTCGGTCCTCGCGGCAGGCGACGCAATGGCCGCACCAACGTGACGGATTGACGGCGACGCGGTCGCCGACCTTCAGGTTCGGCGCAGTTCCAGCGATCTCCACGACCTCACCGGAGATCTCATGTCCCAGCACCAGCGGTGACTTCACGACGAAATCGCCGGTGCGGGCGTGGCGGAAGTAATGCATGTCCGAGCCGCAGATGCCACCGGCACCGAAGCGGATGCGCACCATGCCTTGCGCGAGCGTTTCGAGCGGATGCTCGACCATGCGCAGGTCTTCGGGGCCGAACAGGGTTGCAGCGAGAGCGACTGAAGTCATTTGGAAAGTCCCATATATTTAGGCAGCCAGAGCGTCAGCTCCGGAATGTAGGTGATGGCGATGAGCGCCAGGATCAGCGGCACCAGCCAGGGCAGGATCGCTATGGTGGTGCGTTCCACGGAGAGTTTTGCCACGCGGGCCAGTACGAACAGCACCATGCCGAGCGGAGGATGCAACAGGCCGATCATCAGGTTCAGCGTCATGATCAAGCCGAAATGGATCGGATCGATGCCGAGCTTGAGCACGATCGGCAGCAGGATCGGCACCAGGATGGTGATCGCCGCGATGGTGTCGATGAAACAGCCGACGAACAGGATCAGGATGTTGGCCAGCAGCAGGAACACCCATTTGTTGTGGGTGACGCTGAGCATCCAGTCGGAGAGCGTTTGCGCCGCCTGCGACACGGTCAACAGCCAGGCGAAGATCGACGCCGCGGTGACGATGAACAGCACCGAGGCTGTGGTCTCGATGGTGTCGAAGGTCGCCTTCGCCACGGTCTTGAACGTCATGGTGCGGTAACGCACGAGACCAAGGAACAACGACCAGATCACCGCCGCGACGGCCGCCTCCGTGGGCGTGAACCAGCCGAGCGTCATGCCGCCGATCAGGATCACCGGCGCCATCAGCGCCATCACCGCGGAGAAGTCGAAGTACCAGTCGATCGCGAGCAGCGCACCGAGGCCGATGACGACGGCCATGTTGGTCGAGAGGCCGGCGAGCGTCATCAGCCAGATCGCGAGCGGAAAGCTGAAGACGATGATGACCTCGAGCCCGGCCGAGCCGAGTTGCGGCCAGGAGAACGGCGTGTCGCTGCCCCAGCGGTTTCTGTGGGCGAAATAGGCGACCGTCGCCATCATGAACAGCGTCATCACAACGCCCGGGATGACGCCACCCAGAAACAGCGCGCCGATCGAGACGTTGGCCATCATGCCGTAGATCACGAACGGCAGCGACGGCGGAATGATCGGGCCAAGCGTGGCAGATGCGGCCGTGACACCGACCGAGAATTCGGTGGTGTAGCCGTGGTCCTTCATCGCCTTGATCTCGATGGTGCCGAGACCGGCGGCGTCCGCGATCGCGGTGCCGGACATGCCGGAGAAGATCACCGAGCCGATGATGTTGACGTGTCCAAGTCCGCCGCGCATCCAGCCGACCAGCGCGACCGCGAACTTGTAGATGCGCCCAGTCACCCCGGCGATGTTCATGAGATTGCCGGCGAGGATGAAGAAGGGCACCGCGAGCAGAGGAAAGCTCTCGACGCCCGCGATCATGCGCTGCGCCAGCGTGACATCGGGCGTGATGCCGCTGACCAGGATGTAGAGCAGCGAGGACACCCCCATGGCGAGCGCCACGGGCAGGCCAAGCAACATCAGGATGAGAAAGCCCCCAAGCAAGAGCAGCATGGCATCACCCTTCCGTTCCGTCGTAGGCACCGGGACGTTCGAGGATCGAATAGCCCTGCCGCCAGTTTTCCAATGCTACCTGCAGAGATCGGACGCACATCAACACGAAGCCGAGCAGCGCGAGGTAGTAGACATAGTTCTTTGGGAAATTGATCGTCGTCATCGGCTCATCGCCGATCACCTGGATATAAATCCACACCAGGCGGATGGCGTAGCCGAAGAACGCGATGCGGATCAGGTCGATCACGGTCGACAGCGCACGCGCCGCGAGATGCGGCAGATAGCGGTAGACGAGATCGACCTGGATGTGGCGCGACAGCCGCACGCACATCGACGAGCCGATGAAGACCACGCCGATCAGGCAGTAGGTCGCGATCTCCTCGGTCCAGGCGTAGCTGTCGTTCAGCACGTAGCGCGTGAAGAATTGGAGGAAGACGCAGAGCGCCATCACCCAGAATATCGCGAGCGCCAGCCAGTCCTCGAAAGCGTAGTGGCCGAGATCGACCTTCGGCGTCGCCTCTTCCTCGAAGGTGTGGGCGATCTCGTCCGCAGTGATCTGCCGGTGCAATTCGGCGGTGGACATGTGTTTGCTCCCCAAAATGGCCAGAACTCACGTCGCTCCGGGATGGTGCGTCAGCACCAGACCCGGAACCTCGAGATTGCACATTGCGCAATTGCGCAATGGGGTTCTCGCTTCGCGAGTCCCGGAATGACCGTAGCGGTCACTTCACCGCCTGGATGCGTTCCCAGTCGGCTTTGCGATAGCCCATGCTCTCGAACGAAACGTTCTTCATCACGGTGTCGCGGAACTCGTTCTTGTCGATCTCGGACACCGTCAGGCCCTTCTCCTTGAAGAAGCCGATCAGCTTGGCCTCGTTCTGCTTGATCTCCTCGGTCGCCTTCGCGGCCGCTTCCTGGGCAACGTCGGTGAAGATCTTCTTGTCCTCATCGCTCAGCTTCTTCCAGAGCGCGCCCGACACCACCGTGTTGAGGTGATCGACGATGTGGCCGGTCAGAACGATGTGCTTCTGCACCTCGTAGAACTTCTTGGCCTCGATCGTGGTCAGCGGATTTTCCTGCGCCTCGACGGTGCCGTTCTGAAGCGCGAGGTAGACCTCGGCGAACGCGATCGGCGCGGTGTTGGCGCCGCATGCCCGCGGCATCGCAAGATAGGCCGGCACGTCGGGGACGCGCATCTTGAGGCCCTTCATGTCGGTGCAGGTCTTGATCGGCTTGTTCGACGATGTGTGACGCACTCCATAATAGGTCACCGCGATGATGTGGTGGCCGCTCTTGTCCTCATAGCCCTTGGTGAGCTCCTTGAAGATGTCGCTCTTGGTGTAGGCCAGGAGATGATCGGCATCGCGGAACGTGTAGGGATAATAGGTCACGCCGATCGGCGGGAAGCTCTTGGCTGCGAAGCTCGAGCCGGAGATGATGATGTCGACCGAGCCGAGCGAGAGGCCCTGGTTGAGGTCCGTCTCCTTGCCGAGCTGGGACGCCGGATAGACGTCGATCTGGTAACGCCCGTTGGTGCGCTTGTCGATCTCCTGCGCGGCCCAGACGGAGGCCGTATGGAACGGCTCCGAGGTCTCGTAGACATGCGCCCATTTGAGCTTGGTCTGCGCCATGCCGGGATCGGTGGCAGCCAGCATTGCCGCAACTGAAGCCGCCAGCACCATCGTCATCTTCTTGAACACTGCTTTTTCCTCCATTGTCTAAGTCTGCTTCTCGTTGGCCCCATGGTCGCCCATGGTCATCGCCGCCGCGTGCTGCTACGCGCGGCCGGCTTTTTCGACGGCCGTTTTTGTTTTGACGGACGCGCGGTCGATCGCGCTGCCCGGGTGCGCGCGGGCGCCGGTGCCGCACCGGGCTCGGCTCCGAAATTTCGTGCAAAGCGCTCCTGCGAGCGCGCCAGATGATCGCGCATCGCCTCACGGGCAGCCTCGGGGTCGCGCGCCGCAATGGCGGCGCGCACGACGCGGTGCTCATCCAGCGCGGCGCGCCAAGTACGCGGGCTTTCGAAGTAGCGGGCGAGCTGCGAGAAATAGGGATTGAGGCGCTGGTCGAAGAGCTCGCCGACCACGCGCACCAGAACGGCGTTGCCGAGACTGCCCGCGATCGCGATGTGGAAGGCGCGATCGTGAACCATCGAGGCTTCGCCGGGGTGCTCGACCTTCTCCATCGCGATGAGGGAGGCGTCGATGCGCGCGAGATCGTCCTTTGTCGCCACGCGCGCGGCCTGCTCGGCGATGGCGCCTTCGAGAAATTCGCGGGCGCGCAGCAGTTCGAACGGACCTTCAATCAGCGTTGCAGGAACGGAGTTTGCGGGACTACCGGGCTCGATCACGTAGATGCCGGAGCCGACGCGAATGCGGACGCGGCCTTCGACCTCGAGCGCAATCAGCGCTTCGCGCACCGTCGGGCGCGAGACCTTGAGCTGCTCGGCGAACTCCCGCTCGGTCGGCAGCCGGCTTCCGACAGCGTATTCACCGCTGTCGATCAGAGCGCGCAATTGATCGGCGACCTGGCGGTAAAGCCGTCTCGCCTCCACAGCTTCCAGCGGCACGCTGGCCTCCCTGAAAGGACCGCAGCGGTTGCTTTCCCCGCCGGTCCGCCAATTTTGGAAAATTGGTCTTACCAATTGACCAGAGCATTGACCGAGGAAGGCCGGCATGTCAAGCAGCAGGAAAGCAAAGGGGGAGACGACCATGCGGCTTGGCCGCGCCAATCTCGACCGGCTGCCGTCCGGCATCCGCCGCCCGGCCTATGATCGCTCACGCGTCACGCCCGGCATCGTGCATCTCGGTTTGGGTGCCTTTCATCGCGCCCATCAGGCCGTCATCATCGACGATTGCCTCGCTGCCGGCGCGCCCGCCTGGGGCATCATCGGCGCGAGCCTGCGCAGCCCCGATACCCGCGACGCGCTTGCCCCGCAGGATCACCTTTACACGCTCGTCGTACGTTCGGCCGAAGGCACCGACCATCGCGTGATCGGCGCACTCGTCGGCAGCGAGGTCGCGCGCGAGGCCCCGGCGCGGCTGATTGCGAAAATGGCCGATCCCGCCATCCGCATCGTGTCGCTCACGGTCACCGAGAAGGGCTATTGCCACACGCCGCAGACCGGCGATCTCGACGAGCGGCATCCCGACGTCGTGCATGACCTCAACAATTTCGACGCGCCGCGTTCGGCACCTGGCTTCATCGTCGCCGCCCTGGCGCGGCGGAGAACCCAGGGGCTGGCCCCTTTCACCGTGCTCTGTTGCGACAACCTCGCCGCCAACGGTCACACCGTGCAACGGATCGTGACGCAGTTCGCCGCGCTGCGGTCGAAGGATCTCGGCAAGTGGATCTGCGAGAACGTCGCCTTCCCCTGCACGATGGTCGACCGCATCGTGCCGGAAACGACCGATGCCGATCGCGCGGCCGTCTCAACCGCGCTCGGGATGCAGGACGCCTGGCCGGTGATGACCGAGCCGTTCACGCAATGGGTGGTCGAGGACCGCTTCTCCGCGGGCCGGCCGGATCTCGCCGCTGCAGGCGTCGAGCTCGTCACTGACGTCAAGCCATTCGAGCTGATGAAGCTGCGGCTGCTCAACGCCAGCCATTCGGCGCTCGCCTATCTCGGCTACCTCGCGGGCTACGAGACCATTGCCGACACCATGCGTGATCCGCACTTCGCGCGGCTTGCCGCAGGCGTGATGGAAGATGCAGCAGTGACGCTGACGATGCCGGCAGGCACCGATCTGTCCGCCTATCGCGCATCGCTGCTGAAGCGCTTTGCCAATCCAGCGCTACACCACCGCACATGGCAGATCGCCATGGACGGCTCGCAAAAGCTGCCGCAGCGGCTGCTCAGCACGATCCAGGACCGGTTGCGCCGAGACCTGCCGATAGAAACGCATGCACTCGCCGTGGCCGGCTGGATGCGCTACGTCACGGGACGCGACGAACAGGGCCACGCGATCGACGTGCGCGATCCGCTTGCGCGCGAATTCGTGAGCCTCGCGCGCGAGCAGGGTCCGGTTGCAGAGCGACTCGCTCCGGCGTTGCTTGGTATCGGCAAGGTGTTCGGCCCGCTCGGCTCTGATCCGCGCCTGCGCGAGGCCGTGACCGACGCACTCGGCAAGCTCTATGCACGGGGCGCGCGCCGGACGGTGGAGAGCTTTATCTCCTGATCCCAAAAGCCTGACGATCAGACGCCGAGCGCAGCTTCGCCCGGCTCACGCCCGGGCACGCTCAGATGAACCTCGTGCCCTTGACGGATGGCGAGCGAGGCCGCGGCCGCCGCCGACTCGAAGGCGGACTCCTTGGTTTCGTATTCGCCGTTGATGTTGCCGTCATGCAGCACGCCCCATTGGTCGCGCACCGGCACGATCGCGTATTGGGCAAGTCCCATGGGTCCCTCTCCCGAGGCTCGATCCTGTTGCGTTCGCCGGATACAACGCTGGCCATAAGCCGCTGTTCCGCCGCCCAATCGACGGAAATTGCTCTTGATTTTTAGCCGCGCTTGGCCCACCCGGAAGGTATGAGCAAAGCTGCGATCATCGCCGCCAACGCCGCCTTTTATGCCGCCTTCGCGGCCGGCGACCTCGCGGCCATGGAACGGCTATGGGCCGACGAGGACGGCATCTCCTGCGTTCATCCCGGCTGGCCCGGCATCATCGGCCGCGCCACGGTGATCGGAAGCTGGCGCGACATCCTGCAGAACCCGAGCCGGCCGCAGATCACTTGCGCGGAGCCGCACGCGATTGTCGAAGGCGACAGCGGACGGGTGTTGTGCATCGAGATCGTCGACGGCACCGCGCTTGCCGCCACCAATCATTTCCGGCGCATCGGCAATGCGTGGCTGCTCGTTCATCACCAGTCGAGCCCGATCGCGCAGATCGTCGAGCAGGCGCACGACGATCCATCCGGTCCGAGCCGCAGCGTTCACTAGCGATCCGGCAGATCACCAGCTCGGCAGCACCGCGCCCTTGAACTTGGTCAGCACGAATTCCTTGACCTCGGGCGTGTGGTAGCTATCGACGAGGATCTTGACCCACGGCTTGTCCTTGTCGGCGGCCCGGACCGCGATCAGGTTGACGTAGGGGCCCTTCGGATCCTCGCGCAGGATCGGGTCCTTCACTGGATCGAGCCCGGCCTGCGTCGCATAGTTGGTGTTGATCGCCGCAGCGTCGACGTCGTCGAGCGCGCGCGGTGCCTGCGCCGCGTCGACCTCGATGAATTTCAGCTTCTTGGGATTGTCGGTGATGTCGAGCACCGTTGGCTTGAAGCCGACGCCGTCCTTCAGCTTGATCACGCCCTTGTCGCGCAACAGCAGCAGAACGCGTCCGCCGTTGGTCGGATCGTTCGGGATCGAGACTTTACCGCCATCGGGGATGTCGGCCCAATTCTTGTGCCTCTTGGAATAGACCCCGATCGGGAAATTGACCGTCAGCCCCACCGCCTCGATCTTGTAGCCACGGTCGGCCTTCTGGTTGTCGAGA